>CALXXG010000200.1 GCA_944392625.1 uncultured Rickettsiales bacterium | reverse complement strand
TTTTACTATTTGAGGATGAGATTTTAAGGGGTGGTGGGCAACTTGATAGAAATAGTATTTTTAAAAAAATAAAGTCAAAAAATAATAAAAAGCTTTATGAATTTTTTGATAATATAGTTCAGGCATTAAATACTTTCAAATGTGATAATATTGAATTTAACGAATTGCTAAAATTGCACTTAGGATTGGCTGAAAATATAGCCAGTAATGATGAAATAAACGGATATGAAATTTTCTGGAATAATGAAAAAAATGGAAATGAGCTTTTAAACTTTTTTAACGAAATGATAAAAGAAAGTGAAAATTATGGTAAAGTAAAAGATTGTAATGAATATTCATATCTTTTAAACTATCTAATAGCAGAAAATTCATATAGCGATAAATATTATATTCATCCAATGATTAATATAATCTCACCACAAGAATCAAAACTAATAAACTATGATATAGTAATTGTTTCAAATCTCAACGATGGCAAATTTCCACCATTTATATCAACGGATCCATGGATGAGCAAGTCCATGAGAAAAAATTTTGGATTACCAGAAAAAGAAGAGTTAATTGGAAATTTTGCATATGATTTTGTGCAGTATTTAAATAATAAAAAAGTGATTTTAACAAGATCTTTAAAGGAGAATGGTGTACCAACAACAAAATCAAAATATCTAATGAGATTGGAGACATTCTTGTTATGTCAAGGTGGTTTAAAAATAAAAGAAGAAAATATTTGGAAAGGAGTTTTTGATAAAATCAATATGGTTGATAATTTAAAGACTATAAAAAGGCCAAAGCCAACTCCACCCATTGCAAAAAGGCCTAAAGAGCTATATGCTACGAGTATTGAAAAGCTTATGAATAACCCATATGATATATATGCGGAAAAAATTTTAAATCTGAAAAAAAAGGAGGAATTCTATGAAAATAAAGTTTTTGCATTTTTTGGAAGCGCAGTACATGAAGCCATTGAAATATATATAAACAACTACCAAAATGATAATATAGAAAATTTATATTTAAAATTAGTTGAATATGGTAAAAAAACCTTTAATAAATATTTTACAGATGAAAGTAGTAAAGAACTATTTTTTATAAGATTTTTAAATATAGCAAGATGGTTTATAAATGAAGATGAAAAAATTAGAAAGGATGGTTATATAATATATGCCGAAAAAAAAGAAAAATTATATTTTAAAGATTTAGATTTTACATTATCCGCAAAGATTGACAGAATTGAACAAAACAACTTTGGCGTTATAAATATAGCAGATTATAAAACCGGCAATGTTCCTAGTAATTCTGATGTATTATCAGGAAAAAAGCCACAATTAACTATTGAAGCTATTATATTAAATAACAGTAAAGTTAATAAACTCGTTTATTGGTCTATAAAAGGTAAAGGAGAAGAGAATTTAAAAGAAATAAAAGCAAATATTAATGACTTAGTTGAAAAAGGCAGAATAGGAGTAAAAAAACTTATAGCCCACTTTAATGTGTTTGAAAACTCTTACATAGCTACTGGCTATGATTTAAATGATCAAAATCATTATCCAAGTGACTATAAACATTTAAGTAGAGTTGATGAATGGGGATATTTATAAAACACATATTTTAAGATTTGATATATAAAAAATATATATTCAATGGCTAAAAATATTTTTATTATGATTAGTTGTATTTTAAAAAAAATGTTTTACTATTAAAACGTGGGGTGGTTTTATTAATTTACTAATAAAAAAATGGTAAGTAATATGGCATGTGGATGTGGATGCGGAACTAAAAAATCAGACGGAACTAAAAAGAAATAGTTATTAATTTTTTAGTAAAAATAAGTGGTGTAGTAATTATTACACCACTTATTTATTTTATATAAGTTGATTTACCTGTTGGTGTTTAATAAGTGCGTCAGTTTCAAAATTTTCTAACCAATTATTGATACTGTTTATTATATTTTCAAAATTTGAAGCTATTGACAATTTTTCTTTTACATCAATTGTTTTACCTAGTATCATAGATAATTTATTAAAGATAATATCCATTTCTCTTAATAAATATAATAAGTTTTTTAATTGCTGTGTGTTAAGAACTTCTATTGTTGAATCTTTATGAATTATATTACTTAAGTTATCCTTATCTTTTGAAAGTTTTGTTAAAGTATCATTATTTAAAGTATCTTTTAGTAGCAGTTTAGCTGCTACATCATCTTCAGTTAATCTTAAGAAATCTTCTAAATTTTCACTCTGTATTACATTATTATAACCTATTAATATTCTCATGTCATTAACTATATTTAGTATTGCGGAATTAATATCAAAAGTTGTGGATTTAAACAAAGTATTGTTTAAGTCTCTGTTTATTATTTTGCTTACAACTTCATAGCATATAAATACAAAAGGAATACTTAATAAATCAGAAGCTATATTAATTAATAAATCAGAAATTGTTTCATCTTCAAAATTTTCTGTTTTTCTAACAAAAGTTAAAATTGAAACGCCTATTATTATTGATATTACATATGGTAAAAGTCTTAATAAAAAATATTTAAAATTTTTTTTCATAATATTATTAGTAGTTCAACTAATGGTAGTATAAAAATAGTTTTTTAAAAAACAATAGTTTGTTGATTTATTGTGTTAGTTTTTTCTATATATTAATATTAAATGCTTTTTATAAACAAAAAAATCAAGAAGAAAATCAATTTATAGGTAAATATATATATACTATAGTAAATAAAAATATATCTGCTATTAATTTATCTGATATATTTTTAAAACTAAATTGACTTTTGAAAAGTTATTTATAAAATTATGTTATATCAATATTTTAAAATATATGAAAATAGTAGATAATAACGCTTTTTCTCTTATAGAATTATCAATAGTTCTTATAATTATAGGATTATTAGTTGCTGGTGTTACTGGAGGACAATCTTTAATTAATTCTGCAAGATCTAGAGCTGTTATGAATGAACTTGAATCCGTAAAAAGAATGTTATTTACATTTCAAGCTTCAAATGGAAGATTTCCTGGAGATTTAAATAATGATGGATATTTTGGATATTGCCGCGGTTCTGGATGTCCGTCAATTTCTGGAGTATCAGAGGGTGTAGAACCTAAGCATACTACATTTGGCGGAGATTATTCAGGCAAAACAGTTGGGGTTCAAGCAGGTCCATGGGTTGATTTATATGTTGCTGGAATCAGCGACTTTAAACCTACAGTTGGTGATAATTTAGCCAACTCTTTATGGAGAGTTGGAGAAAATATGGACAATGATGAAGGAATACAAAAAAATACTCCATCTGTTAAAGGCTTAAATTCAACATTTTTTAATATGTTTGAAAGATTTTCTAATTATACTACTACAGGATATCAACAAAATATGAAAAATGGATTATATATTGATGTCTTTAGCTATGATTCTGAAATAGATCCCAAACTTATGGTAAATATTGATTCTAAACTGGATGACGGAACGTGGAATAAAGGTATTATTAGGGCGTGTTGCGGCAGTTCTTCATGTGCTGATGCAATTTACACCAATGGAACTATTAATACTTCAATAAGTGGAAAGTGTCAGGAATTTTATTATAAATTAACAGATTAATAAAATAAATATTTTTAAATAACTAATAATTTTCTATTCTTCCATAAACAAAAAAAATATCTAATTTCATAAAAAAACAAAATATTTTTTTATGTCATTTTTAGAGATGAGATTTCCGGAATCAATAGCTTTTGATTCTTCTTCAATTGTTGAATTTAATACCACTATTGTACAGACAAAAAATGGTTCTGAGCAAAGAAATGTGAATTGGCTTAACAATAAAATGAAATTTAATGTTGTTAATGGAATAAAAACTAAGGCTGAATTGAATAGTTTATTATCATTTTTTAGAAATGTAAAAGGTAGAGCCTACGGATTTAGATTTAAGGATTGGAGTGATTATAGCACAGAGAATCAAGTAATAGGCGTTGGTGATGGTGAAACAAAAGAATTTCAGCTTATTAAAACTTATACTGTAAATGGCAATACTTACATAAGAAAAATCTTAAAACCTGTTATTTCAACTGTTCATGTTTTTATTGACAATGTTGAAAGCGAAAATTTTGATATTGACTTCAGCAGCGGATTAATTACTTTTGCAACAGCACCGCAAATTGATTCACAAATAAGTGCTGCGTTTGAGTTTGACGTTCCTGTCAGGTTTGATTCTGATCTATTGGAAATATCTATGGATACTCTAAACACTGGAAATGTAAAAAATATTACATTGGTTGAGATAGAATAGTCTGTAGATTTTTATTTTTCTTCCTTAGCCCTTGAATAATTATATTTCTAATGTAGCCGACCTCTTCAGCGTCTTCGGCGTTGCTAAAATCGTATAGGTCGCCGCCCCTTACCTTAAAATCGTTGGTTGCGACTTTATAG
>CALXXG010000199.1 GCA_944392625.1 uncultured Rickettsiales bacterium | reverse complement strand
GCTTATGCCCTATGATGTAAATATTTAGTGATAAGTTTTATATTTATTTAAAATTCATTTCATATTTTTCAATAAAATAAAAAACCATAATTTATAATAAAATCAAATACAGTGTAAGCTTAATCAAAAATGAATTATCTCCTGTTAATTAATCATCCGTATCTAATAAAACTTTACTTTTATTGATAATTTAATATAAAGAAAATTCTATTCTATTCTATTTACATATGGCATGACATTCAATACCGGTGCTATATTTTCAACTATTCTTGAAAATACTGGTGCAGCAATTGTTCCACCAGAAATATTATCCTTTAGTTCTGGTGCATATGGACTTTCTATCATTATATATATTAGATAATGTGGATTATTCATTGGAAATATACCAACAAAATTTGCCATTATATTACCCTCTTGATATTCTCCATTTTTTAATAATCGTGCTGATCCAGTTTTACCTCCAACAGAGTATCCTAATGTATTTGCTCTCCAACCTGTGCCATTTTTTACAACTTCTCTTAGCATATATTTCATTGTATCAGATGTTTTTTTACTTATAATTTTTGTATCGTTGAAATTATCAAGTGTTGTAAATCGCGGTATTTTCATAATGCCATCATTGACAATGCCACCTATTGCCATGACTACATGCAATGGGGTTACAGCTATTCCGTGTCCATAAGAAGCAGTAATAGTGTTAATATCTCTCCAAATACGAGGTATCAATGGTTGCGCTAATGATGGAAAATTAGCAGGTATTCTATCAAACATTCCTATTAAGCTTAAAAAATTTTTCATTCTTTCATCACCAATTTCAAGTCCTATAAGTCCAGCACCAACATTTGAAGATCTAACTAAAATTTCTTCAGGAGTTAACAATTTTTTAGTATAGGTTTCCTGTTTTATCTCATACTTACCATAGCTAATAACTTGAGATATATCATATTTTTTATTTAAATTAATAATATTTTGATCAAGCCCCAATGCTATTGTAAAAACTTTAAAAATTGATCCCATCTCATAAACACCATAGGTCGCTTTATTATATAAAGCATTTTGTGGAACTGGATATGGCTGATTTGGATCAAAATCTGGCAAACTAACAATCGCAATTACATTTCCAGTTTTAACTTCACTTACTATCCCAATAGCAGATTTTGCTTTATATTTTTTAACAGCTTTTAGCAGCTGTTGTCGCAAAATTGACTGTATTCTAATATCAAGAGTCAATTGCAAAGGTTTACTGTTTGGATTATTCAAGTAATCATTATATTGCGCTTCTAATCCAGCAATCCCTTGCAAATCAACATTTACATATCCAACTATATGTGAAAATAAATTTTTATGCGGATATATACGGCCTATAGTATGGTCAAATTCAAAACCTAATATGCCAGAATTTTTTATTAAGTTTTGTTGCTTTGGAGTTATATTTCTTTTAATTAAAATATATTTAGCTCTATTACGATCATTTATTAATCTCTCATATAGTTTTTCCTGATTAATTTCTGGAAATATCTTATGAACTAACTCCGTAGTTTTTTGTGGATTTGATACTAGCTCTCTATTTAAATAAAAATTTACAAGTTCAATATCTGAAGCTACTATTTCACCAGTTCTGTCTATAATATCAACTCTTCGTCTAAATGCAGACGGTTCTATATCGTTTAATGAAAAACTGTTGTTATTTACAAAAGTTGAAATATAGATTAATCTGAACGAAATTATAAAAAATAACAAAAGCAGACATAAAAAAATAAAACTAAGTCTTGTCTTTGAAAGAGTAATATCGTTTACATTTTTATCTATAAGTTTTTTAAAAATATTTTTCATAATTTTTTAAAACTTTAATAATATTCAACTATTTTTTCCATCTTTTATGTACCCAAAACCATTGTTCAGGCTTAGTTTTTATCCAATCTTCAATAGTTTGATTTATTCTTATAGTATTTTCTCTAACATCTTTTTCAAAGTCACCAGTATTTGTAATATTAAACTCTCTTATTTTAACATCAAAATAGCAAGAAAAACTGCGCCTAAACACAACAGCAGAGTAAACTTTATATCCATATTTTAAAGCAAAAGTTGCTGTTGCATCTGATGTTTGTGATGGATTTTCAAAAAATGGAACAGTTATACCATTGCTTAAACGTTGATCTACCAGCATAAATACTTTTCTGCCATTTTTTAAACTTCTTACCAATCTCATAACACCTTTTGGTCCTTTTGGCACCATCTCAATTTCAGAATCTTCTCTATATTTCAAAACTATATTATCAGCATATTTATTGTTCATTTCTCTATATATTGCTGATATTGGAAGATTATATTTTGTAAATATTCTTGAAAAAAGTTCCCAATTGCCAAAATGTGCTGTAAAAATAATTTCTCCATTAGGGTTATTTTTTATTTCTTTTAAAATCTTATCAGTTTCACTATCTATATTTATATATTTTTCAAAATCTTTAAAATTACTTGAATGGAATCCAGCAAATTCCGCTAAATCCCTTCCTAAATTATTCCACATTCCCAAAACAACTTTAAATCTTTGAAAAAATGTTAAATTTGGCATTGCTATTTTAATATTTTTCATTGCCGTTAATGTTGGTGGCGTAAATGGCCCAAAAATAGTAAATAAAAGCCCTCCTATGAAACTTGATGTTCTTATACCTATTAATAAAAAAAACTTGCCTAAAATAAACAAACCAAAAGCTTGAAGCTTATATATAATTTTTGTTGTTTTTGTTTCTTCCTTCATTTTAAAAGTAACTCCTTAAATTCATCATTATTATAAAATTCTATTTCTATATTTAAACATTCAATTTTATCTTTATATTCATCTGATATTTTTACTAAATCTTTTTTTGTAGTAATAAGCTGTGCTCCTAATTTTTCTGCTTCAGATAACAATTTAGAAATTTCTTCATTTTTGTACCTATGATGATCTGCAAAAGAAATTGTTTTTATCACTTCATAATTAGAATTTTTAAGACTATTAAAAAATTTTTCTGGTCTTCCCAAACCACAAAAAGCTATATATTTTTTATTTATGTCCGGTTGGTTTTTTTCAACAATCCGTGCTCT
>CALXXG010000198.1 GCA_944392625.1 uncultured Rickettsiales bacterium | reverse complement strand
ATGATAAAAACTACATAAAATCTAAAATAATAAAACGACTATCAGCAATTAAAAAAACAGATGAATCTATTAATCAATATATGGATCAATATGAAAAAATTGTTCAAAATTCAAAAATAGAAATGGCAGAAACTTTAAAAAAAGATAATATTCTATATTTTGACAGCAACATTGATAAAATGAAAGAAAAAATTTTAGAGATAAGAGATATTCCAAACAACAAAAAAGACATGAAAAAGTTTGAAAAACTTATAAAAGAACAGAGAAATAAAAAAGGTATTGATGAAATAGTTGTTTCATCAGAATAAATAATCTTATTCTCTTGAATAATAAAATAGATTAAATAACCTATAATTAGATAAATTATAGGGTTAATATGAAAACTGATATTGAAATAGCAAGAGAAAACGGCATAAAACCAATAAAAGAAATAGCAGAAAAGATTGGCATTAAAGACGACGATTTAGAATTTTATGGAAAATATAAGGCTAAAATATCTCAAAAATTTATAGACAGTCTAAAAAATAAAAAAGATGGCAAATTAATACTTATTACAGCCATTAATCCAACTCCTGCCGGCGAAGGCAAAACAACCACAACCATCGGCTTGGGACAAGCAATGTGGAAGCTTGGCAAAAAAAGCATAATAGCACTCAGAGAGCCATCATTAGGACCGTGTTTTGGTGTTAAGGGCGGTGCCACCGGCGGCGGACATGCACAGGTTATACCAATGGAAGACATAAACCTGCACTTTACCGGTGATATACATGCCATAACCACAGCCCACAATTTGCTTTCATCCCTTATTGACAACCACATATACCACGGCAACAAACTTGACATTGACACAAGCAATATCAAATGGAAAAGAGCAGTTGATTTAAACGACAGAAGCTTAAGAAACACAATAATCGGCCTAAACGGCAACGGAAAAACAAGAGAAGACGGCTTTATGATTACCGTTGCATCCGAAATCATGGCAATTCTTTGCTTATCAAACGACCTAGAAGATTTCAAAAACAGAGTTGGCAATATTCTAATAGCCTACAGCAACAGCGGAAAACCAATATACGCCCGAGACATAAAAGCAGACGGTGCAATAGCCGTTCTAATGAAGGACGCAATAAAACCCAATTTAGTGCAAACACTTGAAGGAACGCCTGCCATTATTCATGGAGGGCCATTTGCAAACATTGCCCACGGATGCAACAGCATTATTGCCACAAGAACAGCCCTAAAATTATCAGATTATGTCATTACAGAGGCAGGATTCGGTGCAGACTTAGGTGCAGAAAAGTTTCTTGACATAAAATGCAGAAAAGCAAACCTAAAACCAAACGCCGTAGTTTTAGTTGCAACAATTAGAGCTTTAAAATACAACGGCGGAGTTGACAAAAAAGACCTAAATCAAGAAAACCTAGAAGCCCTAAAAAACGGCATTTCCAATCTAAAAAGACATATAGAAAACCTCAAAAAATACAACATTCCAGTCATTGTTTCACTCAACAAATTTATCAGCGATACTCAAACCGAAATTGATTTTATAAAGAATTACTGTAAAGAATTAGACGTTGATTTTGCAGTATGCGAAGGTTGGGAAAAAGGCGGAGACGGCGCCATTGATTTAGCAAAAAAAGTCCTAGACGCAGTTGACGGCAAAGAAAGCGAATTTAAAGTTCTTTATGATGAAAAATTATCTATAAAAGACAAAGTCAACATAATCGCAAAAGAAATATACAGAGCCGACAAAGTCAAATTCTCCACCGAAGCAAAAAAAGAAATCAAAAAAATTGAAAGCTTAGGCTATGACAAATTGCCTATTTGCATCGCAAAAACCCAATACTCTTTTTCTGACAACAAAGATTTATTAGGTGCCCCGGAAGGCTTTACAATCACAATAAATGATGTAAGACTATCAAACGGTGCAGGATTTATTGTTTGCCTTGCCGGCGATATAATGACCATGCCAGGCCTGCCAAAAACTCCGGCAGCCGAAAGTATTGATATTGATCAGGATGGCAATATTATTGGATTATTTTAGAAATTATGGAAAAACTTAACAGATGTGAATGGGTAAAAAACTCAAATAAACTTTATCAAAAGTACCATGACGAAGAATGGGGCAGACCAGTCCATGATGACCTAAAACTATTTGAAATGATAAATCTAGAAGGACAATCATGCGGCTTAAGTTTTTATCTAATACTTTCCAGAAGAGAATTGCTAAGAAAGGCTTTTGATAATTTTAGACCAGAAGTATTAATAACCTATGATGACAACAAAATTGATTCTTTAATGAATGCAGAAGGTGTCATAAAGCATAGGTTAAAAATAAAAGCCGTTGTTGAAAATGCAAAAGCCTATTTCAAAATAAAAGAAAAATATGGAAGTTTTGATAAATTTTTATGGAGTTATACAAACAACACTCCAATAAAAGGAAAATGGGAGAATATGCAGCAAATACCTACTCAAACAGAACTTTCAAAAAAATTAAGCAAAGACTTAAAAAAGTTTGGATTTAAGTTTGTTGGCAACACAATTATATACTCTTTCATGCAGGCAGTTGGAATGGTAAATGACCACACAAAAAGTTGTTTTTTATATAATAAAATCAAATAGTAATCATACTTTTATTTATCATTAATTCTATATTCTTTAATCTATAGATCTTAGTTTATTTGCTTTTATTGAAACTTATTTTATTTTTTTGTGTTTGATTTTTATAGTATATATGAGAAAGCTAAAACTGGAAAACTTTCTCATATTCTGAATCGGATCTGTCGCTTTTGATTTTGTCTACATGTTTAGTATTCTTTTCTTCTTTGTTTTCTTTGTTTAAATAATAGGAAAAAATAATTCCATTATTTGATATTGTGCTTTTATTTTTAATAATATATTTTAAACAATCAATTGCATCGTCACCATTCATATTTTTTAATATATCTAAAATAATTTCTGTGTTATTTTTTGTAATATTAAAGTTTTCAACTAACGAGCAAACTATAAATCGTTTTTTGCTATCATCCATAAAATCAGCAGTAACTTTCAAAATTTTTGTTATATTTTTATTTGTAATTTCTTTTGCAAAATCTTCAAGAATATAACCAATAAATTTTGTTTTTATATATTCAGTGTCTACTTTGTCAAGCTCGTCTAGATATTTTTCTAAAACTCTCATATAAACATTTTTAATAACATTTCATAATTATAATACTTTTTTATAAAATTTTCAAGAAAAAAATTATTTTTATATAAAAAAAATTATAATATTTTTTTAAAAATAATTACCGCCTTTTAATTTTATTTTTTCTTGCGACCTGTTATTTTTAAGCTGTTCTATTTTACTTATTGAAGAATCATTATTTAAGTCGCGGCTATTTGAAAATGTTATATTTTCTTTTATGATATTCTCCTTATTATTATCTGTATTAATTTGTTCTTTATTCAATTTTGTTTGTTTACTGGCTGTTGTTGTTAAATCATCATTGCTATTTTCATGAATTATAATATCGTCCCAACTTTTTTGCGATACTTTTTTAAGTTGTTTATTATCTAATGATCTCTTATTATATTCATTATCAACAAAGTGTTTAAGTTCATCTGTATACATTATAGCAAGTCCGTGGCCAAAAGATAATTTTGCGTTGAGTAAAACATCTTGCATCTTTTCTGCATTTTTTTCTGGATTGTGCGGATAAAGCACTAATGCTAATTCATAAAATTTTTTTCCTAGTTTTGTATCAATGTTTTCTTCGTTTTTATGAATTAATTTTGAGTCTAAATCTACTATAGTTTTAAACATATCTTTAACTTTTGCTAAGTCTTGATTGTTTAATGTTCTTATTTTATTCTTTAACTTGTATAATGTTTCAATTTTTTCTTTAAATTCTTCGGATCTTTGAAATTTACTTGCGTGAATAATTCTTGCTAAATATATAATTTTTTCAGCATATTTTTCATTCTTAAAAAACCTTTCTAACTTTTCTTTTCTTTCTTTTTTATCTCTAATTTCAGTTAAAAAATGTTCAGATAATACTTCTAAATTATCTAATGATAATGTTGAATCAGCAAATTTAAGTGAAGATATATCTTCAAGAAAAAGACGAGCATTCAAACCATAAGAATCTTGTTCAATATCTTTTTTTAAAATATTAAATATTTCTTCATCGCTATATCTAGTAGTATTTTCCATTAGCTAATAATTTTGTTGGATTACCATATCTATAACTAATTAAAATAAAAAATCAATAATTTTATATAACTTTTATAAAAACTATTGATTTTTTATTAATTGTGGCAAAAATTATAAAATGAACAATATTATTTTTTGTATATGAAAAAAATTTTTAGTTTTTTATTATTTTTGGTTTTATTTATACAAACAGCTTTTGCATTTGAAACAAGCGTAAAGCAAGCAATTTTAATAGATTATGAAACGGGGGAAGTCTTGTTTGAGAAAAATGCAGATCAAAGGGCCTATCCTTCCTCTATGACAAAAATAATGACTGCCTATCTAATATTTGACAAACTAGAAAATGGTAAATTGTCTCTTGATGATAAAATACAAATATCACCAAACGCTTGGAAACAAATTGGTTCAAGAACATTTTTAAATGTTGGTTCAAAAGTTTCAGTTGAAGATCTACTAAAAGGACTTATAGTACAATCCGGAAATGATGCTGCCTATGCTTTAGCAGAAGGCACAAGCGGTGATGTAAGCGAGTTTGTTATTGATATGAACACAAAAGCCAACCAATTAAATCTAGCCAATACTCATTTTACAAACCCAATTGGATTTAGTGACGACAACCATTACATGTCCGTTAGAGATACGGCTATATTATCACAGCATCTTATCAAAGATTTTCCGCAATATTATATTAAATATTTTCCAATGCCAGAATTCAAATATAACAACATAACTCAGCCAAACAGAAACCAATTATTAGGCAAATATGAAGGCGTTGACGGTATAAAAACAGGACACACAGAAGCTGGAGGTTATTCATTGGCTACTTCAGCCTACAGAGATGGAAGAAGATTAATTTCTGTAGTTAATGGCGCTACATCTGAACAGGAGAGGACTGAAGAATCGCAAAGATTATTAAACTATGGATTTTTAGCATTAACAAGGTATACATTATATAAATCTGGTGAAACTATAAGGCAAATACCCGTATTATACGGCAAACAAGACAGTATTAATCTCATTTCAAAAGTTAATATAATGGCTACTGCAAAAAGCAAAGATCAGATTGAAATAATAATTGATGCTCCAGAAACACTAAAAGCCCCAATAAAGAAGGACCAAAAAATAGGTACAATAACAATAAAAACAGCAGCTCATCAGCAAACCTATGATTTATATCCAGATGCTGACATTGGGCAGGTTAATATTTTTAAAAGATTTTTTCTAAGCATATATTATTTTTTCAAAAACCTATTTTAAATAAAAAAATTAGAAAATTTTATATAGTCAAACAAAATTCTTAACTTTTTTGGCAATAAATTATTAAGATAGTTTGTTCTAAAAAAATTAAACAAGAAGTTATTGACTATTTATAAACTCAAAATAAAATCATAATAGAGATTTATTAATTTTATTAGAATGGAAGAAAATATAAAAAGTGCCAAAATGCACAATCATAGTTCAAATGTTGATGACATGATAAAAAACATGCCTTCTATTAAGTCTTTTGAAAATGCATCCGACACCTTCCAAC
Organism: uncultured Rickettsiales bacterium; assembly: GCA_944392625.1. Lineage (GTDB taxonomy): Bacteria > Pseudomonadota > Alphaproteobacteria > Rickettsiales > UBA1997 > CALXSC01. The sequence continues at coordinate 15,860 of CALXXG010000198.1, read as the reverse complement.
TAATCAGCGATCCATCAAGATTAAAAATACTTTGGCTTTTATGCCACTGTGAACTCTGTGTTAATGATATTGCTATAGCTACCAAGATGAGTTCTCCAGCCGTTTCTCACCACCTAAAGATGCTAAAACAAACAAACCTAATAGAAAGCAGAAGAAGCGGCAAAGAAATGTTTTACAAACTTTCCAACACAGCTGAAGCTGAACTTGTGCATAAATCAATAGATGACATATTAGATATAAAATGCCCTAAATAAAATTAAAAATCAAATAGAAATAAAACAAGTCCGCACTTTTTAATCTCTTTATTTTTTTACTAAAGCTTAATTTATAGTTTGATTTATTTCGTTTGATTTAATTATTTAGTATATAGCCTTTATTTCTTATTGTTCGTAAATATTTTGATTTTCTTGAATCTACTTCTATTTTTTTTCTAAGTCTGGCTATTGCTACATCAATACTCCTTTCACTTAAATCCTCAATTAGTAGTTCTTGTCTTGTGAGTGGGCTGTTGATATTTTTGCATAACAGAGTTAAAAGTTTTTTTTCTATGTCTGTCAAATATATTTCTTGATCATTTTTTGTTAGTATTTTTCTTTTAAAATCAAATACAAAGTCACCAAATCTACATAATTCTATTTTTATTCTGTTCTTATTTAGTATATTATTAATCCTTAGTATTAGTTCTCTTGGTTCAAATGGTTTTACTAAATAATCGTCACAACCGTTTTCAAAGCATTTGGTTTTGCTGTCAATATCCGACATAGCTGTCAACATTATGGCTGGAATCATGCTACCGCCTTTTCTAACGCTTTTTAAAAAGTCTACTCCATTTTCACCCGGCATCATTAAATCTATAACTATTAAGTCAAATATAAACTTTGACATTTGTTGTCTCGCATCAGAAGTGTCTTGACTTGTAGTTGTTATGAAACCATTTTTATTTAAAAATTGCTTTAATAATTCCCTTATTCTATCATCATCATCTATAATGAGTATATGGTACGTTTCGTTAAGCATATAAAATTTAAAATAGTATATACCCTATTGTAAAACAATATTTAAATTAATCAATATATTTATTATTACAAAATATTTCCTATTCCATATCTCTAATTCTTACATCTATATTTTTTTCATCCTTTAGTAAATCAGCAATCTTTTCTATTTTTGTGTCGCTATAGTGGTATGGATATAGTACTTTTGGTTTTATAATTTTTGCAGCCCTGACAGCCTGTTCTGTTGTCATAGTATATGGTTGGTTGACAGGCAAAAAAGCTATGTCTATATTTGATATATTCTTCATTTCCGAAATATCTTCCGTATCGCCAGCAATATATATTTTTGCTGTATTTAATGTAAGTATATAACCATTGTCTCTACCATTTGGATGAAACTGCAGGTGGTCTGGCGTAGTATTATAGGCTGGAACAGCATCAATTGATACACTGTCAAGCAGATTTAAATGATCGCCATTTGACATAACTATTCCGTATCCTAAAAGTTTTTGAGAATTAGAATTTAATACAACCACTGTTCCCTCTTTTGTTAAATCTTTTATTGCCTTTTTGTCAAAATGATCATAATGTTCATGAGTAATTAATATTATATCTGCCTTTGGAAATTTTGTAAAATCAGCATATTCTGATATTGGATCTACATATATCGTTCTATCATTAAAGTTAATTACCAAACTTGCATGCTTTATAAATGTTATTGTAATTTTATCGCCCCTTGTAGTTTTAAAAAAATCAGATTTAAATTTATCCATTTTTAACTCCTTTGCGTGAACATTAAAAGATAATAAAAGCAATATTAATAATTTTATCATTTTTTATTATAATTTTGCCTGTTTCAACAATAGATTGTATTTTTATTATTTGCAAGTTTTAAAAAACATTATTTAAAACTTCATTGAATTTTAAATAACTTCCTTTATATTATACTTAGTTAAATAAGAAAAAAATTATGAAAATAGCAACATGGAACGTAAATTCAATAAGAGCTAGAATTGAAAATTTTTTACAATGGGTTAATGAAGAAAATCCTGACATAATTTTACTACAGGAAATCAGATGTACAAACGAACAATTTCCATATTCTGCATTTGATGATTTAAATTATAACATTGAGGTTTTAGGTGAAAAATCAAGAAACGGTGTTGCTATTTTTTCAAAGTTCAAAATATATGATGTAGTGAATAAACTGCCGCTATACAACATGGTGGATAAAGATGATTCATCTAGATATTTAGAGGCATCAATTGATTACAGTGGTGAAGTAATTAAAATAGCTTCCATATATGTTCCAAATGGCGGACCATCGGCAATTGATATAAAAAATGACATAAAAGATTATACAACTACAGATAATTTCAATTTTAAAATGAAATTTGACGATAGATTAAACAAAAGATTCCAACAAAGCATAAAAGATGGAGAGATTGGAATTTTTGCCGGAGATTTTAATGTTTGTCCTAATCTTTATATGGATGTTTATTCAGTGGATAAAGACGGTTCTATTACCTGTACAGAACAAGAGAGACAAAAGTTTGAAATATTTATAGAAAGCGGCATGACAGATGTATGGAGAGATAGAAATAAAGAACTTAGAGATTACACATGGTGGGGATATAGACCCTATTATATGTGGGAAAAAAATTATGGCTATAGACTTGATGCCATAATGGCTACACCAAATGCGAACAAAATAATTGAAGATTGCAAAATATGTAGAGAAGTAAGAGCTCAGGATAAAGCTTCAGATCATGTGCCAATGGTTTGTGAGATAAAAGCCTAAAATTATAAGCAAAAAAATTCATAGCTAAATTTCAATAACAGTTATTTAACTATTATTTGTAATGGCAAAAGCAATAACATTAATAAATAATAAAGAATTATCTATAAAAATTATTGTTTTTAATCAAATATTAATTATTTTATTTCATCAAGTATTCACTTGTTTTTTGCTGTATAAAAATTCAATTTTTATTATTTTGCAAAAAGTGCAAAATTTTTATAAAATATAAATGCATTAAAAAACATGCACTCATTATAATTCGGTCTAGGCTTATCACATTTAAGAATTTATTGCTAATTTTTTAGCCTATTCTATAATCATTATATGCATACGCTCCATTTAACTGCTTGTTTTGAAACGTTTGCATCACCTAAGAAAAAGAGATTACTTTTTAACTAAGAAAACAATTTTTTATAAAGTTTAATTTATTTTTGATTCTTGCTTTTCAACTATATAGATGTAATTTTTAATTCTAAAATTCTTAATCTATATTTTTAATCTCTTTTTTAATCTAACTACTTTACATTTAATTTTTTGCCTTTTTACCTTTTGCGAATTATTTCTTAAAATTATTTGCAACCTGCGTAATCTGTGCAACTATTGAATTAATATCTGCAGGGTTACTTGGTATTAGCATTGTATTATTTGTTTTAGCTAATTTTTCAAACGCTTTTATATAATTTTCAATTATTTGAATATTGGCTGCATCTTTTCCTGTTTGATTTTCCAATGATTTTGCAATTTTATTGTAGGATTCTGCAGTTGCTTCCGCTAATAGCAAAGCCGCTTCCTTTTGACCATTAGCTATATTTACAGTCTGTATCATGTCAGCTTCTGATGCTAATATTATGGCCCTTTTTTTACCTTCAGCCTCATTTATTCTCGCCATTTTTTCAGCTTCAGATGTCAAAATAGCCTCTGTTTTTTTAGCCTCTGCATTGTTAATCATGGCTTGTCTATCACCTTCTGATTTTAAAATCTGTGCTCTTTTGTTTCTCTCTGCAGCAACCTGTAATTCCATTGCTTCTAGCACGCTTTTTGGCGGAGTTATATCTTTTACTTCATATCTCATGCATTGAATGCCCCAATTTTTAGCGGCCTCGTTTATAGCTTGAACAATGCTTGCATTTAAATTCTCTCTTTCTTCAAAAGTTCTGTCAAGAACAATTTTTCCAATTTCAGACCTCATGGCTGTTTGAGCTAATTGAGTAACCGCATAGATTGGATTGTCAACGCCGTAGCATGCAGCAACAGGATCTATAACCTTGACATAAATGATGCCGTCTATAACTAAAATAACGTTATCACTTGTGATGGCATTCTGTTCATTGACGTCAACAACTCTTTCTTTTAAAGATTGCTTGCTGACAACATTATCTATAAAAGGTATTAAAAAGTTTAATCCAGCTTCAAGCTTTCTTGAGTATTTTCCAAAAGTTTCAATAATCCACACTTCCTGTTGTGGAACAATTTTTACAGATTTAAAAAATAAAATTACAAAAATAAAACAAATTAATAATGCAAAACTAGCCATATTATCCTCCTTTAAATTTTATTAACAACAGCTACATTTCCAACAAAAGATTCTATTACCACATCGCTGCCAACTTCTATTTTGTCCAACTGAGAATTGTCAGATAAAATTGCGTTGCAGATTGTGCCGCTCCATTTGATTTTTCCTTCTTTATGCCTAACTAAATCTTCACCAATAACTACAGCATCCATATTTTCTCTAAAACGATTTTCTGTGCTTTCCTTTGATTTTTTAAAAGTTTTATAGAAAAATACAGAAGATATTACAAAGAAAAATAACATTATTAAAAACTGCCCAAGATAATTGTCTTCAGCAATAATATTAAAGTTTAGCATTAACACCAATAAACCGGAACCAATGGTAATAAATATAAAACCAAATGCCAATGTAAAAATTTCAATCAGCGCAAATGCTATGGCAATTATAAACCAAAAAGTAATCATGTATTATATATCCATTTCTTCGTCAATTTCATCCGGATTAAAATCTACAGCTATAACCTCAGTTATCTCAGGCACGTATTCTTTTAAGATGCCTTCAACGGCATTTTTTAGAGTTATGCCAGCCATAGGACAGCCGTGGCAGGCACCTAATAGTTTAACTTTTAAAACACCATCATTATATTCAACATACTCTATGTTTCCACCATCCATAACTAAAGCAGGTCTAATTTTTTCCTTTATCTGCTTTTTAATCTCGTTTATTATTTCTTCGTTTTCCATAATAAAATTTTTATTTGCTAATGGTTAGAATATAAAAACTATTTAATTATTTTCAATAATTTTTTCTAAATTAATTAGGTTTGTCCTGTCAGAAACTAAATCGCTAAATATAGAAACATCTGTTCCCGTGATAAACGATTGAATATTAAGCTTTAAAAGTTCATTAAATAATTTTACTTTTCTTTCCCTATCAAGATAAGAAAATATTTCATCCAATAATATTATTGGATCAGCCCTGTTAAATTCTTTACACATTAAAGCTTTTAAAATTGTAAAAGAAATTAAAAGCAATTTTTGTTCTCCCGTTGAACAAAATTGAGCATCAATATTCTTATTCTGATAAAATAATCTTAAATCACTTTTATGGACACCATCTGTCGTTCTTTTTGAAATTTTATCCTGTTCTCTGTTGTCAAATAGTATTTTCTTAAATTTTTCTTCAGCCTGTATTGATGTAATATTGTCCAACATCATGTTTTCAAATGTTCCATCAATAATAATTGTAAACTTCGGAAAATCAAAATCGTAATTAAAAAGAATTTTGTTTAGATTTCTAACAACTTCGTTTCTAGCAACAGCTATTGAAATTCCTGTCTCTGCTATTTTTTCCTCAAGCACTGATAGCCAGCTTTTGTCAAACTTCATGTCATCCTGCAAAACTTTCATTCTTTCCTTTAGTAAAAATTCATATTTTGCAACTCTAGAGGCATGCTGATTGTCAAGGATATAAACCGTCCTGTCAAGAAATTTTCTTCTAACGGACTTATCATCATTAAAGAAATTCTGCATTTCCGGCGTTAGCCATATAACACTAAAAACTTTGTTCAATTCTTCTTGGCTTCTAACCAAATTACCGTTTATTTTTACTTTTTTCTTCATAGTGCCATTATCATTTTCAGAAAACACAGAAACAGTATCCGCAATGTCATTATTTTCAATATTTGCAAAAATTGACCAATTATAATTAAATGCAGCCTCGTCAGTTATGCGAAGCACATCATTGATGTTTGAACCAGAAAATCCCTTGCCGGGTGATAAAAATGATATTGACTCCAATATATTTGTCTTTCCTATTCCATTTTTGCCATAAATTATATTTATATTAGGCATAAAAGAAAAAGAGCTACTCCTATACACCCTATAATTATTTAAAATTAAAGTTTTTATATAAGAGTTCATATTATCCTTCTTTTAATAATTTTAACTATTTATTTTTTCTATTCAGCCATTTCCATGTGTCTGCAATATGGTTTTTTACATCAGTAAACTGTATCTTCCACCCTAAATATTGCTTTGCCAATTTATTGTCGCATATAAGGGTTTCTGGATCACCGGGCCTTCTATCAATTATTTTATAGTTTATTTTATCACCAACAACCTCTTCAGACTTCTTTATAATTTCTAAAACAGAAAATCCATTTCCGCTTCCTAAGTTAATTTTCTTAGATTCATTAGTAGCAAGCATTTTTTCTAATGCTAATATATGGGCATTAGCTAAATCAATCACATGAATATAGTCCCTAATGCATGTACCATCTTTTGTATTCCAATCTCCTCCAAATACGTTTACTTCTTTGCCGTCCATATATCTTTCTAAAACTATTGGTATTAAGTGGTTTGCTGGTTCATGAGTCTCCCCAAGTTCTCCATCAGGATCGGCGCCGGATGCATTAAAATACCTTAAAGCTATATAATTAATTCCATAGGCTTTTTGAAAATCATTCAAAATCTGTTCAACCATTAATTTTGATGCGCCATATGGGTTTATTGGTAATTTTGGCGTATCCTCATCCACAATCCTAACATCAGGCATGCCAAATATTGCTGCCGTTGATGAAAAAATTATATTTTTTATGCTGCAATCTTTCATAGCCTTAAGTAAAGTCAAGGTAGAAACAACATTGTTATCATAGTATTTATATGGGTTCTCTACACTTTCCCCAACTTCAATAGAAGCTGCAAAATGCACCACTGCAATTGGTTTATATTTCTTAAAAGTTTCAACCAATAATTCATAGTCGTGCAAATCTCCTTCAACAAGTTCCCCCCATTTTACAAACTCGCGTCTTCCTGTTGAAAAATTATCAAATACAACTATATTATATCCATTTTGTTTTGCAACCTTACAAAAATGTGATCCTATATATCCAGCACCACCTGTAACCAATATTGTTTTCATAATGTTTCCTTTATTTAGTTTAAATAAAAATATACAACATTTTTGCTTTTAGTCAAGTTATTTTACAATAACGTTCCCTCAGGATTTTCAAATTTAATATTTAAATGTCTATAGGCCTTTTGGGTTATAACTCTTCCGCGAGGTGTTTTATTTACAAAACCCTGTTGTATTAAAAATGGTTCTATTGTATCTTCTATTGAATCTCTTTCTTCAGACAAAGCAGCAGAAAGCGTATCTATTCCAACAGGTCCGCCGCCATAATTCTCTATTATAAATTTTAAATATTTTATATCAGAACTATCAAGCCCAATTTCATCAACATTTAATCTTTCAAGGGCTAGTTTTACTATTTCTAAATCTATTATATCTTTTTTTGCTACAATTGCAAAATCTCTAACTCTTTTTAAGAGTCTTATAGCGATTCTAGGCGTACCTCTAGATCTTTTTGCTATTTCAATGCTTGCATCATTTGAAATTTTAACATTCAATATTTCACAATCTCTTTCAACTATTTGCTGCAGTTCATCATGGGAGTAGAAATTTAGTTTCAACGGAATGCCGAACCTGTCTCTCAATGGATTTGAAAGCAAGCCCAATCTTGTTGTAGCTCCAATTAAAGTAAATTTTGGTAAATCTATCTTTATAGTTCTAGCAGCCGGCCCTTCTCCAATTATTATATCAAGTTTAAAATCTTCCATAGCAGAATACAAAACTTCTTCAACTGATGTATGGAGTCTATGAATTTCATCTATAAAAAGTACGTCATTTGGCTGCAAGTTTGTCAAAATTGCTGCTAAATCTCCCGCTTTTGAAATAATGGGACCTGACGTTCCTTTAAAACCAACCCCCATTTCATGAGCTATAATTTGAGATAGAGTTGTTTTACCTAATCCTGGAGGACCATAGAATAATGTATGGTCAAGAGTATCCTTTCTAAACTTTGCAGATTCTATAAAAACTTTCAGATTCTCTTTAATTAAACTTTGCCCAATAAAATCAGATAGCAGCAAAGGTCTCAAAGAGTTTTCTATAGAATCCATATCTTGTTTTTGCGTATCTTTTACTATATTCATATTTTTTATCTATTAACCCATAGAGAAGTTTAAAAACTTTTCTAATACTGGCAAATACTTAAATAATGTAGCGAATATAATGCCTAAACTCAAAATTGCTCCTGGATATATCAAAGTATATGCTACAAGACTATTTTTATCAATTTTAATACTATTTGTATTTTCAAAAGTATTAACTCTATTATAAAATCTTGCAGGTATAAATAAATCATCAACTTCTTTTTTATAATAGCCATCATCTATTTTTAAATTAAAATATAAACCAAGATCATTTCTACGTATATTAAATATTTCTGCATTTTTAGGGGCTATATTTTGAATATCGCTTTTATCTTCTTTATTTCTATTATTCATGAAATTAGCAAATTTCTTATCCATAGTCTTACCTATTAAAATTTATTAATTCTTTTTAAAGCTTCTGTTATCAAGCTTTCTATAACTATATCATCCTTTTCTTTTAAAATATCAGAAATAATGCCATAGGCAATACTTCTTTGATATCCTAAATTTTCAAGAGCAGATAATGCATCCTTAAATCTTGAATCTTCTTTAACCACTATTTTTGTTGTTTCTTTGTTAATTGTCAAGCTGCTTGTCTGTACTTCAATATTTTTTCTAACATCTTTTAACTCAACGATGATCCTTGAAGCGATCTTTTGACCAATTCCTGGGGCCCTGCAAAAAGCTTTGGCATCTCCAGAATCAATGGCCATAAGCATTTCATCTATGGTTAAAGCACCCATTACCTTCAAAGCCATTTTATTTCCAATTCCATTAACTTTGCATAGTACTTCAAACCAATCTTTTTCATAATCGCTTAAAAAGCCAAACAACATAATAGCATCTTCTTTTACAATAGTTTGTATAAAAAGAGACAACTCATCGCCAACATTAATAGATGAAAGGGTTTTCGAGGAACAAAACACTCTATACCCGACGCCATTAACATCAATTATCAAATAATCCTCAAATATTGAATCTATTTTCCCTCTAAGCTTTCCAATCATCTTTTAAACTTAATTTTATAATAAAATAATATATTATAATTTAAAATATTCAAGAAAATATTATCTTTTTTTGTTATCTATATAAAATATAAATATGTAATTTTTTATAATCTTAGATTGCATAATATAAATTAAATATCTAATTTTACATGAGATCTAGCGCAATAACTATTATTGCCTTTTTCTCTAGATTCTAACGCCTGTTCATAGGTGGCATACCCATGATCCAATTTTTCATCTTCAGAATTACATCTACCTCTAACACTTCCAGAATTATAAATTCCATCATCAATTTTCTCATCTAATAACTTTGAAGCTTTTGTAGTAAAAGTATCATTAGAAATATTTGCAGAATTTAATGTAATATGTTGAGAACCTTTTTTAATACCATTCATAAAATGTTCTTCAGGACCATAATCTTTTTCTCCAGTTAAAAAATAGTAATAAGCTCCTTTTAAAACATTTGAATATGGCAAATATCCTTTTTCTGCAGCATCGCCTGTATCATTATAGGAAGCTCCACCTTTTGGTTCAAAATCTGATATTTCAGCTAAATATAATTCAATAAATGGTGCATTTAAAGCGCAACTTGCAGTAGTATTATATGGACTAGCAAAAGTACCGGCAGGATATTTCTGCGAATTATAGCCACTAGCAAAACCAATTTTTCCAGTTTTATCAATATCTCCAGGCAGTCTTCCATTAGCTGCGTAAAAAGTATATCTTGCCTGTTTCCAATTATTTATCTCATTTATTAGAGATCTAATTTTTGCAGATTCTATTAATGACTGTCCTCCGGTAACACCAGCAACTAAGAGTCCTATTATTATTAAAACTATTGATAACTCTATAAGTGAAAAACCAAAATTTTTAGGTTTCATATAAAAAATATTTGTTATATATTACATAATTTTATATTATAATCAATTAAAATCAAGCAATAATATTAATAGCTTGACATAAAAAATAAACATAATATATTAAAAATGTTTTAAAAAATATTACAATGATGTCTAGTCAAAACAGCAATATTCAAAATACAATTATTTCAACCTGCAGAATAGTAAAAAATTTTCCACAACAGGGAATAAATTTTATTGATATTTCACCTATATTTGAAAATACAAAACTATATAAAGAAATAATAGAGGAATATAATAATATTTTAAAGGATACGCAAACCAATAAAATATTAGGCATTGAATCAAGGGGATTTTTACTAGCATCACCACTAGCATTAGAAAATAATTTACCATTAATACTAGCAAGGAAGGCTGGCAAAGTTCCATACAAACCTATAAAACAAGAATATGGCCTTGAATATGGAAAATCCGCAATTGAAATTTCAGAATCTCAATTAAACAGCAATGATAGAATAGCGATTGTGGATGACATATTGGCAACAGGTGGAACAATTGAAGCTGCAATCAAAATAGTTCAAAAGGCTGGAGCCAAAGTTAGTTGCATACTTGTTTTAGGAGATTTGCCAAACTTAAATTATAATAAAATTTTATCAAAGTACAATATTGAATTAAAAAGTTTAGCAAAGTTTACATTTTAATATTTTCTTTAACATATATTTAAATTACTATTCTAGAAAACACTTAAAAACCATTCAGAATAGCCTGTATTTTTATTTTTAAAAATATAAATTGCATTCTAATATGGGATTCAATATCATAATAGTTTTCAATAAGCCCCTTAATATTCATAAATTGATAAATTAATATTGGGACTAAAATCATGAACAATACAAAAATAAAATTAATTAAAGCGTTTCCGCAACGTGGTTTTATAATACCATAGGATTGTTCAATATTTTTTACTTTTGCAATTCTTGAAGAAGTCTTTGGGTGTGTAGAAAATATTGTAGTATATCCTTCTTCTCCGAATATTGACAAAGCTTTAGCCATCATTTCACCACCGTTTGCTTCTGATGATTGAATATCACATCTGTACTCATTTTCTCTACTTATCTTAAGCTGAAAAAATTTATAGATTGACAATATAATATATTTATAGAAAAAAGATATTATAAAATCTATGCCATTATAAATTGTTATAATAAAACTAGCCAATAGTCCGCCCACAAAAGGTATAAGCTGCAAAATGTTTATTATTATATTGAAACAGGTAAAAATAATCTTTGATACAATATCTGTAGCATTTTCATTCATTTGCAAAAGCAAGGCTGGCAAATAATCTTTATTAATCAAATGCGACATTTCATGGCCCATTATGCACTTAATGCATGACAAAAAATATTCTTTATCTTTTAACTGTATTAAATAGGCGCTTATTAAACCTTTTGTAATAACAATGTATTGTCTGCCCATATTTCCAATAGCAAAAGCATTTGCCTCTTCTGAACTTGATATTAGCAGCTTTACATTATGCTTATTAAATTGTAATTTTATATCTTCAAAAACCCCTTCCAAAACGTCATAATCCTTAAGCTTAGTATATTCTTTTGTATCTTTCAAAAAATGCCTGGTTGATATTCCGAATAAAAAATCAATAATCATAAAAAGTATCATTAGCAAACTGACAATAAGAAACATTAAAAGTATGATAGTCAATGTAGAATCAGACTTAATATACTCACTTTGAGAAATCATTATGGGTATAATAAAAATAAGCAACGGTGAAAGAATAATAACAAAATTAACAATACTCAGTATATAAACAAGAATAAAGCTTAATAATTTATATACCATAATAACACTCCAAAAATAATGATTTATAAAAATGCTATAAAATAAAAAATAATAATCAATAATTTTTTCATGCTAAAGTTTTTATGGCAAACTGCAATATTGACTTTTATTTAATCAATTATATAATTATATCATGGTTTAAATAAATTATAGATATATGGGCATAAGAGTAACTAAAGAAGATCTAATAGAAAGAGTAAAAAATTTTTATAAATCTTATTCATCATTAAAACTTTCTGAAGAAAAGATAAATAAACTAGCAGAAATTTTCTTTAATGCTCCAATATATGTTGAATCAGATAATTTAGAACAAACTAATTTTATAACAAACGGCAAAGTTAAACAAAATATTAAAAAATTTAAAGATTCTAAAGATAATAAATCATATTTTTCTTTGACAAATACTGACATTAAAAACTTTACAACACTTTTAACGTCACGATTTTACAACTATTTATCATGCCAGACCTATAACTCTTACTTTACAAATAAAAATGACAATATTAATCAGAAAGATCCAAGCGTAATTGTTGAGGATTTAGCAAAAATGAGAAATGCAACAGAAGAGTCAAAAACTTCTGAAAACGATTATATTAATTTTATACTTGATAACAATGACACAATAAAAAGACAGTACATAAAAAGAAATGTTTTTTCTGTACTAATGGGTGAAAACGATAACCATACTGGTAACCTATTGTTAAATAAGGACGAATTATTTCATATAGATTTAACTGAAGTAAGAAATAAAAAATCAAAATTTTTATTTTTATATATGCCACGATATGGAGAATTTGAAAATAAATTTGATATTGATTATTTTCTTCTTAAACAAAATGAAAAAGACTTGCAGCAGGATGCAATTGATTACAATAAAGACTATTATGCAAAACATATTGACAAAATTAGAGAATTATTTAGAGATCTATCCATTGCAGATTCATATGAAGATGGCGATCAACTTAAATTTGAAAAAGTTTCAACTCTATTGGAACAGTTAAAAAATGTTAATATTAAACAGTTAAAACCAAACCTTGAAGAAAAAGAACAAAATAAACTAGAAATAGCAAAAGAAACACTTATTTCAATGATGGAAAAAGTGGAGGATAAAAATATTACAATTGATAAGTTTATCAGTGATTTACAATCTGATAAAAATTTAATTAATCACTTTATGGAAGATTATAATTTAACAAAAGATTGTATAATTGCCACAATAAAAAATGTTTTAAATCTAAATTCTGATGATATAGATTTTATATTGCTTGATAGTCCAGTTGAAAAAATCATAATAGAAGGCAATGACTCCTTTAAAAAATGTAAAGATGATTTTAAAGAGTCAATCTACAAAAAACAAATAGAAATGTTTGAATATGCAAGGCAAAATAAAATACTTCACAATATTTTTGATGTAGATAAAAAATATGAAAATGAATTATATAAAGAGACTAGTACTATACTAAAAATTTTATCTAAAAATTTCAATGATGAAGTAAGCAAACAGCAACTTGAAAATAGTTTCAATAACTTAGTAAAAATTATTCCAAACAATACAGCTACACAATTAAAAAGAAATCTAAATACAATTGTAAACCACTTTAATAGGACAGCCAAAAATGAAAATGTAAATATTAATCTAAATTAATACATTCTTAAAAGTTTCTATTCTATAGTTGCAATTGTTTTTATTATCTTTTTTATAGCTATCAGATGTGGCAAGTTTCCACTTAGTAAAATCAATTCGTGGGAAAAATCTGTCAGCATCTCCATCATAGTCTACAAAAGTAATATACAAATTGTCTATTTTATATTTTCCACTCAAAGCTTCCTCATAAATTTTCTGTCCACCGCCTATAAAAATATTTTTATCTTTAAAATTTTCTACAGCATCTTCTAAAGAGTTAAAAACAAATGCACCATCAACCTTGTAATCTTTTTGCTTTGTTATTATAGCGTTTGTTCTATTGGGCAATGGCCTTCCTATTGATTCAAAAGTCTTTCTTCCAAATATAACAACATTTCCAACAGTTAAACGTTTAAAATTTTCCAAATCGCCGCTTAGTTTCCATGGCAGTTTATTGTTTAATCCTATTTGCCTTTCATTTCCGACTGCTGCTATTATTGAAATCGTCATGCTACTTAAAATATTCATTTACCGCACTAACTATTGAATTTACAATTTTTGTCTTATAGCCAAAAGATCTTATCATTCTTTCGTCAGTTTTATTTGATAAAAATCCTAATTCCAATAGTATTGAAGGCATATCCGCAGATGTTAAAACAGCAAAATTAGCATGCTTAATCATAGTGCCCAATGGCTGCACATTTCTATTTAGCAGCTGTTTTTCCAAAATTCTTGCGAATATTTTAGAATCGTTCATTGCCTGTCGTCTTGAAATATCTACCAATGTATTTATTGTGTCCTGATATTCACCGTAGAGATTAAGTCCACCAATAATATCAGCCTTATTTTCCTTTTGCGCCAACTTTGCAGTTCTCGTATCCGATGCCTTTTGAGACAAAGTATAGATAGACAATCCTCTAGCTTTTTTATTTAAAGCAGAATCTGCATGAATTGATATAAATAAATCACCCTTATATCTTCTAGCTATTGAAACTCTTTCTCTCAACTCAATAAAAAAATCCTGATTTCTCGTCAAATAAACCTTATATTTTCCAGTCTTATCAAGCGCTTCCTTTAAAGATTTAGCATAGGTTAAAGTTATAATTTTTTCCTTTGTTCCTCTCAAGCCAATAGTTCCAGGATCCTTTCCGCCATGTCCAGCATCAATAATAATTCTAGGTTTTCTCTTTGCTTGTGTTGTATTGTAGGATGCAGTTTTTTTATTTTCCTTCTTTTGCGCAACATTAACTTTTTGCTGCGGTTGTTCCTGCAGTATTTCATCTATTATTTCATTTAGTATATTCGGTTCAACTTCGTATAAATTATTTTCTTCAATTAATCTTCCAATAATATCTTCATTCTCAAGGTCATCTTCCTTAAATTCCAGATCTATAACTATTCTATGGTCTTTATTTTCAGGACTTGGCGCTAAATAAAAACTTTTTTCAATCTTTACTCCAATATTTAAATCAAATACCAATCTGGTATCCGTCTCCGAAAACTTGCCAATTCTCAATGCATCAACCACCTTATTTGCCTTGAAACTCGGAGCATTGACATCAAGGCTTGTATTTTGCAAATCAACCACTAGCCTAAATGGTTTTTGTAAAGTAAAAGCATTAAAATTAACCTTTTGATCGCTATCTATAACAATTCTTTCTTTATTTTGAGATGTGCTTAGTCTAATATTTACAACATTAGCCTGCTTGGCGAAACTATTAGCCAACATTAAAAAATATATAAAAACTAAAATCTTAAAAAATCTCATTAAAAAACTTTAAAATACATAGAATTAAAATAAAGAATATTTATTTTTAAAACAAGTTATTTTTTAATAATATAATTTTGAATAATTTCCCTTGCTTTTTACAACTAATAATTTAAATTAACTATTGAATAATTATTATATGAACCCATAATTATTTGTGGTGTAACGACCATTCTATCAGCGGTTCTTAATATTTTTTTAAGGAATTATTATATTTATATTATGAAATATAGTAATATAATATTTAGAATTGATAATAATTGGTTTAATTATTGTCCTTACAATAATAGAACCGGAGGGTGTAGAGACATCGTTAACAGGTATTTTGCAAATTTGGCAGAAAAAACAAGCCCTAAATGTTGTCAAACAAAAATAAGCTTGTTTATTTTTATTTGACAACTTACGGGCGCAGTTTGCTGAAGGAAACATTTAAGCTAGAA
>CALXXG010000197.1 GCA_944392625.1 uncultured Rickettsiales bacterium | reverse complement strand
AAAATATCGGACTCTAATTCAACAGTAATATTATTATTAAATTTTATTACTGCGGCGTACTTTTGAAAATACAAAGAAGGTTCTTCATTATTAACTTTATAGCTGATTAATATAATCTTATCGCTAGAGTGTATAAAGCTTCTTAATATTCTATCATCGTCTAATGTTAGATTTTTTTTCAAAGTAAACATTATACCCAACCCATTATCATACTTTGTAATAGAAATTTCTTCCATATTAATTTTTTTTGATATATCCTCAAGCAATGGGATTATTTTGTTTATGTCTTGATTAATTAAAGGGCAATATTTTACCTCAACTAGATTATTTGAACTTTTTTCAAAAAAACCAATTTTACTATTATGAACTTTAAAAATAACTCTTCTTCTAGTAAAAAATCCTGTAGAAATTAAATTGTAATTGATATCATATCCAGACTTTTTTAATGTATTTTCTATTATAGACTTTTTAAAATTTATATAGGCTGTCTCTGTTAGGTGCAACAAATTGCATCCACCGCATTTTTCATATATTCCACAATCTATTGTTTTAAGCCTGTCTTTTGAAGGATATATTATTTTTTCAATCTTTCCTAATATATAATCTTTATTTTCCTTTACAATTTTATAGCTCAAAATATCGCCTACAGCGGTTTTTGGTATTATAACTTTTTTACCATTTACAAAACCATAACCATCACCATTCAAATTTAATTTTTCAATTTCTAATTGCATTATTGTAATAATAATATAAACTTTTATAAAATTTATATTATTTTTTAAAAAAATCATCTTTTTTATTGAAAGGTTTCAAAAAATATGTTATAATATAATAATTAGTTTAACAAAGCTTATATAATGTTTTATAAATGTAAAAAATATTTTATAAAAAATAAAAGAGATGATAAAATTATAGATTCAGACAAAATCTTCAATAAAGTTGAAAAAAGTAATATTATAATAAGTAAAGAAATAAAAGATAATTTAAATAATAATGCTTTAACAAAAAAGAATAAAAAAAGCGAGGAAAAATCAGTAAAAACATCAAATCATTTAGGTGATTTAAACACTATAATATCTCAACAAAATCAACAGTTAAAACTTCGCAAAAACAATATTTATCTCCCAGATAAACAACAATGCAAAAATACTTCATCATTTAAATATACCGATAAAGTCTGGACAGATTACTATTTAAAATTATACGAGGATAATCATAAAAACGATAAACTTATATCCATAAAAGATTTTTTATAAAATAAAAATTGCTTTATTATATTATAATTTTTATTATTAATATTATATTATACTTAAGCAATAAATGTGTTTAGAACTATAGATTTAAAAATATATTCTCCAATTGAAATAATACTTGATGAGGAAGTTAAACAACTAACTTTTGAGGGGAAAGAAGGATATCTCACAATATTGCCAAATCATATAGATTATGTATCTTCTTTTGATACCAATATAATGTACTATATCAAAAATAATGGAGACAAAAAGTTTATTGCTCTAAACAATGGCATCCTTTTAAAATATTCTAATAAAGTTAGGCTAACAGCCTATAAAGCAATATTGGGAGATAATATAAAAGATTTAAAAAATAAAATTAATCAAGCTATTGACATTGAAGACAACATAGAAAAAGAAATCAATAAAAATTTAAAACAATTAGAATATTATATGTTTAACAATTTAATAAACATAAAATGAATCTTAATGATTTAATGAAGAAGGCTATAAAAAATAAAAATGATAATAAAAATAATGAAGTTAACATTAAAAAAGCTCAAATATTTTTATTGTTAGGAACAAGAATCATTCTAATTTATTTAATGTTCATATTTCTAGTTGGTAAATATATAGCTCAATTATTAGGTTATAATAATCTATATTTTTTATCGGTATTAATAGCAACATTATTCAATATTTATGTAATCGTAGAAGCCATAAAACAATTTAAAAATAAAAATTAACAAAATTTTTCTTGTTATTTAACTTTATACTACTATAAATTGAAAGTATATAAAGATGTTTGTCAAAAAAATATGAAAAAAGTAATCTATAGTATAATATTTTCAATCTTTTTCTGTATGGGCAACAATAGTTTTGCGGCTGATGTTGTAGCCGCTAAAAAAGACGAAGAGGTCAACTATAAAACGATAAATAAAGAACTGGCCACAATGCAGTCTGACCTTTTAAAAAATAATAAACCAATAAAAACTACAAATGATTATATAACAAGATTAAACGAAATTGAAAATATTATAGTAGAAGCAAACAAACAGGCTGAGACTGATTTAGATTTTGTGCAAAAAAGAATAGAGGCTTTAGGCAATGTGCCAGAGGATGGAGTTAAAGAAGAGTATACCATAGCTCAAAAAAGAAAAGAATTTGCAAAAGAAGAAACAGCTATAAAAGCAAAAATTGTTGAAGGTGATTTGATTTCTGCAAAAATTAATGAAATAGAAAGACTTATCTTAAATATAAGAAACAGAGCACTTCTTGATGTGATTCTTGACAGACAGACATCAGTAGTATCGCCTAAAAATTTTCCCGCCAATACAAATAAATTTATCCATTTTATATATGATATAATAAAATCACCAAAGGAATGGTATAATCAATTAAAAGATGAGACAAAAAATGAAGTTAAGGATAATGCTTTAAATGTAATATCAACTATAGTTTTATCATTAATAATTGCAACTTCTTTAAGTATCTTTATAAGAAAGTATTTCGGTTATAAAAATATAGACGGAACTCCTGACTATAGCAAGAAGTTTTTTGCAGCAGTTTCTGTTTTAATAGCCTACGGGGTAATACCTGCAACTGTTATTGGTGCATTTATATTTTGGGTAAGACATTCAAATATAATTAACGATGGTTTATTTTTTTTAGTAATCAATAAATTTTTACTATATTCTCTTTATATTTTTATATCGGGTGCTATAGTAAGGGTTGT
>CALXXG010000196.1 GCA_944392625.1 uncultured Rickettsiales bacterium | reverse complement strand
ATAGGACCAGCCGGCAACAACTCTCCATTACCAATTCCATATTCACCGTCTATTACAACAATATTTTTATTTTTAAATATTGTTGGATTTTGAAAGCCATCATCCATAACTATAAGATCATAATCATAGTTTTTAGACAACATATCAAGCGCAGCTTTTCTATTTTTACATATAAAAGTATCCGCTGTTTCAGCTAAAAGCAATGGTTCATCTCCAACTTCAATCGCCGTATGCTTATAAATGTCAACTTTTGTAAAGTCCTTAAATGCACCTTTATACCCCTTACTTAAATATGCAAAGTTAATATTTTTACTCTTTAAAACCTCACCTATTTTTAAAGACACAGGTGTTTTGCCAGAACCTCCAGCAATAATATTTCCAACACAAATTATGTTTAAACCAGTTTTATATTCACGTGAAAATAATACATGGATAGTACGAGCTAACCTATAAACCAAAGATAATGGATAAAGACAAAAAGATACAATATTTTCATCTTTCCAAAATTTAGGAGTTCTCATTATTCATTTCCTCTAATTTGTTTAAAATAGCCAAATGATTTCTAAAATAAATGGCTTTTTTATTTCTATCTATACCTTCAGTATAAAGAATTTCACTAAGCAAATCATCTCCAAACACTACAGGTCTTATACCAGAGTTATAAGCAGTTTGTATATCTTGAATACTGTTGCCAATCATCCAAACAGTGTCACAATTAACATCTTGTATATCTGAACCCATTAAAGCGTAATCAATAACTTCTTTGCTAGGTTTTCTATAATCAATCTCTCCTCTGGTACCTATAACATTTAATAAATACTTATTTAATTGATATCTTTTAATCGTTCTATTTAAAAAAGATGAATAGGTATTGCTAACTATTGAAATTAAAACTCCCATCTCATTAAGTTTTTTAATTACTCTAAAAGCATTTGGTAAAAGCTTTATAAGATTTTCTTCATTATTATAAACTAATGTACCATTCCAATCAAAAATAACTGCTTGAGGTTTTACTATTTTCATAATTAATCAAAATCAAATTCACTATAATATTTAGAAGGCATAAAACCTTCCACTTTATCCTTTAATATGCTATGAAAAGCAATTTTTGATTTTATAGTTAAATACCAATCTTTCAATATTTTATATTTGCTCCAGCTTATTTCTCCTAAATAATCAAGAGATGAAATTTGTGTTGCTGCAGATATATCTGCTAATGAAAAATTCTCTCCAGCCAACCATTTTCGTCTATCTAATAAAAATTCTATATATCTTAAATGCGGGTCTAAATTTCTCTGTCCAGCCTTAAGTCTCTTGGTATTGATTTCAATATTGTCCAAAAAAGTATTATACACTCTTTCTTCAAGAATATACTTGCTAACTTCATTGTAGAATTTTTTATCAAACCACATCTCAAGTCTTCTAATTTCAGCTTTTTCTAATTCATCATCAGACAAAAAAGATACTCTAAGCAAGTCTGTATTTTTAGAATATAATTTATCTAAATATTCAGCGATTACAAAACTATCAACTATTACTATACCTTCTTTTTCATTAGCTAAAATTGGTACATCTCCAGCGGGATTTAACCTTAACAGTTCTTCACTTCTTTTCCAAAATTTAATTTCTTTCAGTTTATATGGCACACCGAATTCATTAAGGAGAAATCTAATTTTCCTTGAAAATGGACATAGCGGATAGTGATATAAAATATAATCAATCATAATTTATTAACTATAATCAATAATTACATAATAAATGTTTAGTTATTAAAGTCTAGTTTTTTTTAATAATTTTAATAGTAAAATTTTGCTGCTAAAACAAATAATCAAAAAATATCAACATAGCTTACAAATATTAAAAAAATTATTTAAAATAGATAACCAATTTTTAACGAAAATATAACCTGTGGATTATCCTGCTCTTTAAATTCTTTTGACATAAAAATTGCAGAAGTTTTTAAATAATATTTTTTATATCTAAATGTAAAACCGCCAATTATCTCATATTGAAACCACTCTCTTTCTATATTAAACCTATTTCCACGTATATTATGTTTATCCAAAAAAGTATTATATAAAACAAACTTTGGAGACATTTCCAAAAATATATAATATGATTTATCACCATTTATTATAATTTCTTGTGGAGTATGACTAATTTTATTTGATAAAAAATCATGTTCTAGGTTATAACCATATCTAAATTCAATAGATGGAACAATATTTGTAACAGGAGTTCCAAGACTTGCAGCAATTTTTGGCATTATTTGCCAATCATATGCCATCTCCATTGGCGATAATAACTCGGCACTCCTCATAAAACTTACAGCAAACAAAACTTCGTTTTCAGTCTGATAATCCCACCCCATAGGTTTCGGACTTCCTATCATATCATGTATTTTAGTTTGTATATCATCAGCAAAAGAATTCTTGCCTGTAACACCGAATGAAATGCCAAAAGTATCCATTATATTACTATGATATATATTTTTGTTAACAAAAGCATACAAATATCCCGCATACGGCCTATCATCTAAAACAGGAGTTTCAATTTCAATATCCTTTGGAGTGTATATCTTTTGTCCTATACCAAAAGAATAGTTTCTCATACCATTATTTTTTTTAGAATATTTTGTTGAAAATTCAAGTTGCAATCCATTTGAATAATAGCCGTCATCGCCAAATACAGAATCATTTTCATAGGTAAAAAAGGCAGATTTTATAAAAGGTTGATTTTCCTTCGCAAAACCCGAAGATATCATTATAAGATATGCAAATAAACAAAATTTATATTTTTTCATAATCATCAAAATTTATAACTAAACACTATATTATAACCAAAGCCTCCTTCACTATCAATAATTGGATAAGAAAATAAAGAAACATCTGAATTTTCCATATTCTCGTCTTTTTTGCTTCTGTCCCTCAAAAAAAATTTTGACACCTCTGTAATTGGATCCATCAAAAAAATTGTAACTCTGCCCAATTTTCTCGATCCTAACAAAGTATAATCATTTGATATTATATGTCTTTTGCTTAAATAAAAAAGTTCTCCAAAAATAGAACCAATAACAGGAGTAATAACCAAATCCTGTTTAGATGGGACTTCTGCAAAAGCTTCCACACCGTATTCCCAAAAAAATGTTGATAAAAAAGCAGAATATAGAAAAGAAGTAAAAACATTAGCTCCAGCAGATCTTGCTGACATATAATAAACAGCTCCCCAATATGGGTGTGTAACATAATTTAAAAAGAAATCGTCTTCATCTTTTACAGGCCCTTCTTTTACATTGTCTTTCCATTTTTTAAATATATCAGAACTGTCATCTTTATCCCAATTAGTAAAACTTTCTGGAAGTAAATATAGTATGCCAGCAGCAGCTACACTAGCACCAGCCATAGTCAGCATACCAGTTCCTATAAATTTATATTCTATATTATTTTTAGTTGCGTTATATGGTCTTTTATATACACTTTCTGTAATAATTGGAGTAGTAAAATCAGTTTTAAAATTTAAACTAACACTGCTTTCAACAGCATAAGTATTAAACGAAAACAATAAAAAGCAAACAACAGTTACTATTATATTTTGCCTCTCTTTTAAAAAATAAAACATAAAAAATTATTATTAATCACACTTAAATCATGAAAAATGTTAAAACAATATATATATATTTTCAAGATATTTATTTTAAAATAAAACTTTTGCAATATAAGAATAATTATTTAAAATATATTATTAATATTAATTAATAATTTCAATTTTTGCTTTAAAATTGTTATTTTCAGATAAAATATATTCCAAACCACTTTCAACTTCACCTAAAGGTATTAAATTTCTATCAACTTTATTATTTACATCCTTATAAAAAATTCCCATATTTCCCCATGGAGCATAAATAAATACCATACCAGCCTTAGCAACCATACCGCGAGGTGCATCCTCTAAAGACAATTTTTTATCAAAATTAGTAATCTTTTCTTGATTAGCAAAATCGCTAAATTCAAATGTGCTTGGCAAAAGTTTAATTAATTGTCTTACAGCTGAATTATTATACAATTTAATTACAACCTCTTTATCATCAAAAGTAAGCTTTAATTTCATATCTAAATTAACATTATTTTTATTATTAGCCATTATATTTGCAGAAAATAAACAACACAAAATTAAAAAAACAATAGTTAAAAAACTTTTCATAATTTCATTATATTATCTTTATTAATATCAAATAATTTAAAATACAAACTTAATTACTTAACCACTTTATATTTTTTAGAAAAAAACAATCCAATTTCAAACAACATATAAGTTGGTATTGCAAGCAAAAGCTGATTAAATATATCAGGAGTTGGCGTTAAAATAGCAGAAATTATTAATATTAGCACAAATATATATGGACGCTTATTCTTCAGAGCTTCGTAATCAAAAATATTAAATGCTATTAAAAAATATGTAATAATTGGAAATTGGAACATTAAACCAAAACAAATAGAAAGCCAAAGCGCCATTGAAACAATATTTGAAATACCAAACATTGCATTTATATTTTGAGTTGTATAGCTAATTCCAATTTCTATAATCAACGGAAGGACTAAAAATGTGCAAAATGCCATACCCAACAAAAATAAAATAGTTGAAAAAACAGCAATTGTCTTTATAAATTTCTTTTCATGATCATATAATGCCGGAACTATAAATTCCCACAACTTTTTAGCTATATAAGGAAAACATACAAAAAAATCTAAAACTAATGCCATTTTTATTTGCAAAATAAAAACCTCCATTGGTGAAAAAAAGTTTAAAGAAATATCATATTCTCCAACTATAATATCAATTAGCCAATTCATAAAATACGGCGCAACAAAGAACATTGGAATCAATCCAATACCCAATGCCACAAAGCACCTTATAAGCATTGACCTTAGTGCTTCTAAATGATAAACAAGGCTTTCTTCTTTAGTCTCCATTTTTTATTCTATTTATTTTCTGCATCAATAGCTGTATTTTCTTTAGCAGCCGTTTTTTCAGTAGCCTCGCCTTCCACAACTTCATTTACTGTTTCTTTAAATTCTTTAGCTTCCTTTTCTAAAACTTCTTTTGCCTTTTTATATTCATACTGTGCCTTGCCTAAAGCTTTTGCAAGCTCAGGAATACGTTTTCCGCCAAATAGAATCAATATAACAAGCACAATCAATATAATTTCAGTTAAACCCAATGACATATTATTACCAAAAAAATATTAATAAAATAATAATCGGTTGGTTATATTTTATACAACCAACCAAAGTTTTATCTATTTGCTGCTAGTGATAGTTTTCAAAAGTTTAAAATTCTTACGGCAGCAAGTTTTTAAAACATTTTTTTGAATTAAACACAAAGCATTTTCAATCTCATCTTCTTTCAACCCCGTATTCATAGCACCATTCATATGAGACATTAACATCGGCTCAACATTATTCAAAGCAGCCAATGCCGACACTGTTGCCAATTCTCTATCCTGATAGGATAAAATGCCTCTGCTAAAAATATCAGCAAATAAATGCTCTTTCAAAAAATCATCAATAGACGGTGCAAAAATAGCATATCCAGCTTTATTATTTGACATACCAAAAAGTTCTTCCCTAACTTTATTTCCATACTCATTTTTATCAGTATTGGCAGGCAAAATTTTAGCAGCCTCACCAGCCTCATCATTTTTACCATCCTTTTTCCTTTCGTCTACAACTTCAATAAAAGTATTAATAGCCCTCAAACTTCTAGGAAATCCAGCATAGGCATACATTTGAATCAAAATTTCATTTATCTCATTTATTTTCATACCAGAATTCAACGCTCTATTCAAAGCGCATTTTAAACCTTTTAAATCACCTCTTGCTGTAAAACCGCTTATCAGAACTATATTTTGCTGTCTTTCAGACAAAACATTTTTACACTTTCTGCAACAACAGAACAGATAAATCAAAAGCAATACAATTAATAGAACTATTGCACTAATAATTACATAACACGGACATGATTTTATCATATTTTCTCCACAGTTTATTAATATCAATTTTCATATTATTTAATTATATATTATAAAATAATATAAAAAATAGGTAATCAAAAAAGTTCAAAAAAGTTGTCAAAAAAGTCCAACTTTATATTTTACAAGTATAAGTTTACTAAATGTTTATATTCTGCTTATCATAGTTTTTTAAATTATGGCGCCAATAAAATTCAGCGCCATAAATAATGAAACTATAAACCATTAATATTTATTTTAAATTTTTATTAAAAAAGTCTTCTATTTTATCAAAAGGTATTTTATCCATATTATCATAAAGATCCGTATGGTTTGCGTTCGGAACTATTAATAGTTCTTTATTATCACCCTTTAGTTTTTTGAACGCATCTTCGCTAAAATAGCGGCTATGGGCTTTTTCTCCATGCACCATTAAAACAGGATTTTTAATTTCATTGCTATAGGCAAGAATTGGCATATTGATTAAAGATAATGATGATGTTGTGTTCCAAGAACCATTTGATCCAATTGAACGAGGATGAAAGCCTCTTTTTGTTTTGTAAAAGTTTATATAATCTTTTAAAAATTGCGGCATGTCATCTGTTATTTTATCCGGTAAACCCTGTGTTTTTGCATAGGTTCCATTTTTAAAATCTTCAGTTCTTTGTTTGTTTAGAGTTTCTTTTAATTTATATCTATCTTCTTCGCTCATTGTATCATTATAGCCCTTTGCTGTTACTCTTGTCATATCATACATTGTAATAGTTGCTGTTGCTTTAATTCTTGTATCTATGGCTGCAGCGTTTAATCCAAAGCCGCCAAATCCGCAAATACCAATAATACCAATTTTTTCTGAGTTGACATCTGGCAAACTTGACAAATAATCAACAGCAGCACTAAAATCTTCTGTATTAATATCTGGTGATGCGACATCTCTTGGTTCTCCGCCACTTTCACCTGTATAGGATGGATCAAATGCTAAAGTTATATAGCCCTTTTCAGCCATTGTTTGAGCATACAATCCTGAGACCTGTTCCTTAACTGCACCAAATGGACCGGATACAGCTATTGCTGGCAATTTTTCTTTGCCAATATTTTTTGGCGTATATAATTCACCAACCAATTTAATACCATAGCGATTTTTAAAAGATACTTTCTTAATGCCAACCTTGTCGCTTTTTTTAAAAATTTTATCCCACTTTTCTTCATTTTTTATGGAAGATTTTGAATTTGCAGCATTGCCTATATCTGGCATAGCCATGAAAATACTTAAAGCAAATGAACCATAAATTAAAGATTTTATAACCATTTTTACTCCTTTAATATTTAATAAATAAAAACTACAATAAATTTAAATTTTTTAACCATTTTGAAACAATTTCTTTTGATTGGGCGCACCTACTTCCAATAATTGACAGTCCTTTTAAAAGATTTACATTAGGCGCAAGCTTCTTTATATCATTTTCACTAGCGCCCATTCCACTGCCTTCATTGGTGCAAAATGGGATTATGGTTTTATTAGAAAAGTCATAGCTTTCTAAAAATGTCCACACAGCCATTGGCATAGTGTTCCACCAATTAGGATATCCTAAAATTATAGTGTCATAACTATCAAAATCATTAACTTTTGCTTTTAATTTAGGCCTTGCATTTGAATGCAGCTCCTTTTTTGCGACTTCTGTAGTTTCATCATAATCTTCGGGATACTTTTCTAACGTTTCAATGTGAAACATATCCCCGCCGATTAAATTGTGAATTATATTTGCGACTACTTCTGTATTTCCAACTTCAAGATTTTTTATACCACCATTAAAATAATTATTACCATTTCTTGAAAAATAAGCTATAAGAATTTTTGCCATTTATTTTTACCATTTTTATTTGATATAATTTTATATTACAATTAACTTTTAAAATATGGTAATTAAAAAAGTTCAAAAAAGTTGCTAAAATAGTTCAAAAAATTTATATTATACAAAAATACTAAAAAATTATTTTAACCTATTGATTATTTATTTTATAAAAATACAATTATAAATATGTTTAATTAAGAGAATTATAAAAATGTCAGTTTTAGTTGGAAAAGAGGCACCAGATTTTACATTATCAGCTGTTATGCCTGATAATTCAATAAATGATAATTTTAATTTCAAGGAATATATAAATGGTAAAATGGCTGTTTTATTTTTTTGGCCTGCAGATTTTACTTTTGTTTGCCCTTCTGAAATTATAGCTTTTAATAATAGATTAAAGGAATTTGAAGAAAAAGGCGTTGTTGTAGTTGGTTGTTCAATAGATAGTCAATTTGTTCATTACGCTTGGAAAAATACTGCCGTTGAAAATGGCGGCGTTGGAAAAATACAATTTCCAATGGCAGCAGATATAAATGGCGAAGTTGCAAAAATGTATGATGTTTTATCAGATGCTAAATTAGCATTTAGAGCAACTTTCTTAATTGATCAAAATGGCAAAGTTGTTCATGAATTAATCAATGATTTACCTTTAGGCAGAAACATTGATGAAACACTAAGAATGGTTGACGCTGTAATATTTCATGAAAAGTATGGAGAAGTTTGCCCTGCTAATTGGAAAAAAGGGGAAGAAGGCATGAAAGAGACACCACAAAGCGTTGCTGAATATCTAGCAAAACATGCAAATGAATTATAATTTTTTACAGTAGCTGTTTAGCTACTGTTTTTTAACATTACACATAATCAATGACTATAGGATACATACATAAAGTAGAAACTTTTGGGACAGTTGATGGACCCGGCGTAAGATATGTTTTATTTCTGCAGGGCTGCGGCCTACAATGCAAATATTGCCACAACAGGGACACTTGGGATATTAGCAATTACAATATCAAACAAACGCCGCAAGAAACATTAGAAGATATTTTAAAATACAAAAATTATATAAAAAATGGCGGTTTTACTGCAAGCGGCGGTGAACCATTATTGCAGGCAGAATATTGTTTAGAATTGTTTAAACTATTAAAAAAGGAAAATATTTCAACTGCTTTAGATACCGCTGGTTTTGAATTGAATGATATAGTAAAAGAACTATTAAATTATACAGATTTAGTTCTACTAGATATAAAATCAATAGATAAGACGAAATATCACAACTTAACCTGCGGTAATTTAGAAATAACATTAAATTTTTTAGAATATTTAAAATCCATAAATAAAAAGGTTTGGATTAGACATGTCATCATTCCAACAATAACTGATAATGACGAAGATTTAGAAAACTTAGCAAAATTTTTAATTAATTATAAAGATATAGTAGAAAAAGTTGAACTATTGCCATATCACACAATGGGCATAATAAAATGGGAAAAACTAAATAAAGAATATCCATTAAAAGGCCTGCCTCCATTATCAAAAGATAGACTTGAGAACGCAAAAAATATTTTTAGAAAGTATAACATTAACATTGGTTAATAGCATAATATTATATTAACATAATGGTTCAAGTTGGGGCTTTTCATATTTTAACCTTATGTTAATGGACTTTCATTTATAGCAACCTATCAAAGAAAGCTTTATGCATCAATCTCGTTAAGTCTCTCCCACTCCTACCTGTGAAGGCGCTGCCCAAGACATCTGGCCATTGTGAAGGAACCATATCCATCCTCTGTTAAAGAATCCATACACTTGAACACAATGTGAAAGGTACGCACCCGACCTCCACCTGTGAAAGGAATTTTCCACATCCACCCTGTTAAGTGGCTTTTCCAATTTGCCAACCCATGTGAATGAGTTAACTTTCTCCATCCATCTTTTGAATAAAATAATATCTACTCACCCGTGAATAAGCTATTCTCGCCATCCTGTGAATGTGGCCATGTTTCCAACTTGTGAATATGGCCGCTACTTCCCTTCCTCCTGTCATGGGTTTCCATCCCCACCATCATATCAAGGGTATCTTTGTATCTACCCAGCCTGTGAAGGGAGTTATGTTTCACCCCCTGTAGAGCCCTCCACGCTAATCCCCCCAATGTGAATGGCCCCGCCCAATCCACCACCCTGTGAAGAATCCCCATCTCC
>CALXXG010000195.1 GCA_944392625.1 uncultured Rickettsiales bacterium | reverse complement strand
CTAGATATGCGTTATTGCCATTATTATTTATTCCAGCACAGGCAGAACCTGCAGGACATCCATTATTGGGTATGTTTTCAGTATTGTCTATTTGTATATGGTTTATGGGATTGTCTTGAAGGTTTTGAGGGGGGATGATTTCGGAGTAGGCATAAAGATTAGATATAAATAATGTTTGAGAAATTACATATGTAAAAAATATATTTAAAAATGATAAAATAACAGATAAAAATAGGGCAAAAAATTTTTTGCTACATATCAATAACAATTTTGAAAAATCAATACTCATTGCCATTTTTATTTAATCTTAAAGCTGTATATTTGATAATTATATACCTATAATATATATAAATATGATTTTTTTTAGTCAAGAAAAAAATACAACTTTAAATAATGTATTTTTTTAAAATATAAAATTTATAGTTGAAAAATAAAGAATAAACTGAATTTAATATAAAAAAAATTTATAAAATATTTTTTCTTTTTTACTATTGTATTTTTATTTTTGTCTATTATATATCATAGTATGATTATAAAAATTAGAAAAAATGGCAAATAACGAAGAAATAAAAATTACTACAAGTGGTCAGTATATAAAGGACTTATCTTTTGAAAATCCTCAAGCTCCAAAGATTTATACTGAAAAAAATTTAAACCCAAAAATTTCAGTTTCTATTGATATTAATGGAACTAAATTGCAAGAATCAGTTTTTGAGGTTGAATTAATTATAAATGCAACTGCAACTCATGAAGATAAAAAAATGTTTATAGTTGAATTAACCTATGCTGGTATATTTAATATAAAAAATGTTGATGACAATGATGAAACATTAAAAGAAATTTTATTTGTTTATTGTCCATCATTATTATTCCCTTATGCAAGAAGAATAATATCTGATACAACTAGAGATGCAGCAATGCCTCCATTAATGTTGGATACTATTAATTTTAGAGCTTTATATGAATCTAAGAAAGATACTTTAAAGAAAATATAATTTTTGCCCCATTAATTTAATATTAATGGGGATTTTTATACTTTTGTAAAATATATTGAATTTTGTTTTATATGTTTTATCATTATATTATTATTAATATAAATATATTTAATGTTACCAATAACTGATATTACAAAATTCACTTTTCAAGATTTTCCAGGATATACTTCTTGTATTATATGGTTTGCTGGATGCAACTTTAGATGCCCATATTGTCATAATCCAGAATTTATAGTCGGCACTTTTAACACAATAGATGAAAACGAAGTAATTAAATTTCTACAAAGCAGAGTTGGATTATTAGATGGTGTTGTCTTTTCTGGTGGAGAATGTTGTTTAAACGACGGCCTATATGATTTTACTAAAAAAGTTAAAGATATGGGATTTTTAATAAAAATAGATACTAACGGAACAAATTTCAAACTTGTAAAAAAATTGGTTGATGATAAATTAATTGATTTTATTGCACTTGATTATAAGGCTCCACGCGATAAATTTTTATCAATTGCGGCAATTAATAAATTTAATGATTTTGAAAATACATTAAACTTTTTGATTGAAAAAAATTTTAATATGGAAATTAGAACGACTGTACATACTGATTTATTAAATGAGGATGATATTAATAATATTATTTTAGACTTACAACATAGAGGATACAATAAGACATACCATATACAAAATTTTAGAAATGATAACAAAACTACTCTTGGGCATCTTCCAGAACAAAAAAGAATATTGGATAAAACCAAAATAAATCCAAGTAATATTCAAGTATTCTTTAGAAATTTTTTTTAATATTAAGTAGCAAAACAAATATATTAAATACTTTTTTATTCTAACTCAAACATACCATTATATAATTGATAATATTTGCCCTTTTGTTCAAGCAATTCATTGTGATTTCCCTGTTCTATAATTGAACCGTTTTCCAATACTATTATTGAATCGGAATTTCTAACTGTAGATAGTCTATGGGCTATTATAAACACGGTTCTACCTTTCATTAATGTATTCATACCCTCTTCAATAAGCTTCTCAGTTCTTGTATCTATTGAGGAAGTAGCTTCATCCATGATTAAAACAGGTGGATCAGCAACTATTGCTCTAGCTATGGCAAGCAATTGTCTTTCACCTTGAGATAGATTAACAGCGTCAGCAGTTAATACTGTATCGTATCCTTTTGGCAAATGTTGTATGAATTGATCTGCATTTGCTAATTTTGCTGCCGCTATTACCTCGGCATCCGTAGCGTTTAATTTGCCCTATCTAATGTTCTCCATAACTGATTCAGTGAACAAATGTGTATCTTGCAAAACTATTGATATAGTCCTTCTTAAATCGCTTTTCTTGATATTTTTAATATTTATGCCATCAAAAGTAATCTCTCCGCTTTTTATATCATAGAATCTATTTATTAAATTGGTTATGGTTGTTTTTCCGGCACCAGTATGTCCAACTAAGGCTATTTTTTCTCCCATATTTGCTTTCATATTTATTGTATTAAGCACAACTTTTTCGCCCTCATAGGTAAATACGACATCTTTAAATTCTATCTCGCCCTTAAGCTCCCGATAGACAGGTTCTCCATTTTTCTTATATTCCTTCCATGCCCAAGTGCCTTCTCTCTCGTTAGTTTCAATAATATTGCCATCTGCATCTATTCTTGCATTTACTAATACAACAGTTCCATTGTCAACTTCCGGCTTTTCGTCTATAACTTCAAAAATTCTTTCCGCACCAGCTAAAGCTGTTAATACGCCATTAAATTGCTGTGAAATTTCAGCAACTGGATGTATAAAAGCTCTTGTGAACTGCAAAAATGCAACCAACGTTCCTAACGAAATTATATTTATCAAAATAAAAATACTTCCAACTATTGATACTATCGCATAATCAATATTTGATAAATTAATCATAACAGGCATTAAAATATTTGCATAGCTATGGGCCTTTGTAGATACCTCACATAATCTTTCATTAATTTTGCTAAAATCTAATTTTGATAATTCTTCATGACAGAAAACTTTTATAACCTTTTGTCCCTCAATCATTTCTTCAATAAAGCCATTTACACCACCCAATTCATTCTGTTGTTCTTTAAAATATTTTCCACTTTTTCCAGCTATCTTTTTAACGAAAAATAATATTAAAGATAGCATTACAACTATTATTATTGTAAGCTCCCAACTATAGTATAGCATCATAAAAAATATTCCAGTAATACTTATAAGTGAAAAAATACAGCTTGGGAAACCTTCGCTTAGCATTTCTCTAATAGCATCAACATCATTCGTATACAAGCTCATCAATTCACCATGGGTATGGGTATCAAAATACTTTAATGGCAATTTTTCCATCTTGCTAAATAAATCAACCCTTATTTTATACAATGTCTTTGAAGCGACAGATACCATTATTCTGTTATAAAGATAGGCACAAAGTGCACCGGAATAATATATAATGGCCATTATAAATAATGTATGTATAAAGCCGCCCATTAAATTATAATCTTTTGTTCTTAACATTGGCTCTATATATTTGTCCACAACCGTTTTTAAAAAACCTGTTCCAATAACTCTTGCAAGAGAACTTACAATTATTGCTATAAATACAAACGAAAGTTGTATTTTAAAATTAAACATATAGGCAAAAATCCTCTTAAGAGTTTTTAAAGTATTTTTTGGTTTTGCAGCAGCCCCACCTCTTTTACCTCTCATTCTTGGCATATTCTACTCCATCATTCCATTTTGTTGTGAATAATATATCTCTCTATATATTTCATTATTTCCCATTAACTCTTCATGAGTTCCGATTCCATTTAT
>CALXXG010000194.1 GCA_944392625.1 uncultured Rickettsiales bacterium | reverse complement strand
CTTCTTCTATTTGTCTAGTTTCATCATTAACATGCTCTATAGTTTCAAAAGAGGTTAAAACATCAAAGAAGCTATCATCAAATGGCAATATATATTTATAGTTTGACTATTATTGTGTAATAATCTTCGTATATTTATTAGCTATATAAATTAACTATTAGTCATAAGATTTTCAAGTTTTTCCATAAGTTCATCAACTTCTTTTTGCATTATTCCATAGCCTTTATAGTCTTGCTGTTCAAGCAATTTTTCCATTTCAATTTCCTTGTCTATTATAAGATTTTCAAGTTTTTCTTTTTCTTTTTTATAATTTCTTTTAGGTTGTTCAGGCTTTTTAACAGCTTTCTTTTCTTTTTTCTCTTTTTCTTCACTCTTCCAGCCAATTTTCTCAAGAAAATCTTTATAATTTCCGTCAAAGAAAATCACTTTGCCGTCATCAAAAACTATAAGTTTATTCGCAATGTTGTTTAAGAAATATTCATTATGGCTTACAATTATTGATGCTCCCTCAAAATCAAGCAGTGCATCCGCCAATGACTCACAGCTTTCCATATCAAGATGGTTTGTTGGCTCATCTAGGATCAATAGATTGCAGGTTTTTAGTAGTATTTTCCCTAAAAGAACTCTGCTTTTTTCACCGCCGCTTAAAACTGATATTTTTTTCTGTGCCAAGTCCCCAGAAAACATCATAATGCCAGCAACCCTCATAATGTTTGCCTTGGGTATCAGTTTGTCAACTGACTGCAGCTCTTGTTCTATTGTATTGTCAGGATTTAAATCAATAATGTTTGTTTGACCAAAATAACCGATTTCAGTCTTTTGATTAATTTTTATATTTCCATGCATTGGTTTTAGAATGCCGTCAATTAATTTTAGAAGAGTTGATTTTCCTTTTCCATTTTTACCAATTACGCATATTTTATCGCCTTTTTCAACCTTAAAACTAAAATTGTTGATCAAGATATCATTTTGATTATAGCCAAATGTTAAATCTTCAACTTCAATCATTTTTGAATTTCCTATAAATTCTTTATACTTAAATTCAAATTCAAGATCTTGAATGCTTGATAACTCTTCCTTTATTTCTTGTTTTTCAAGCATTTTAACTCTAGATTGAACTTGTTTTGCTTTTGTAGCTTTATACCTAAATCTATCTATAAATCTCTGAACGTGCTCTCTTTTTCTTTCATCATTAATTCTTGTTTTTTCATAGGTTTCTTCGTCCACTGCAATTTTTTCATACATATCTTGAGTATTACCAGTAATCATAATACTGCTTCCTCTATGAAGAATTATAGTATGATCTATAATATCATCCATAAATCCCCTGTCATGGGTGATTAGAATCAATGCACCTTTGTAATTTTTTAAAAATTTTTTCAACCACCTTATAGATAAAATATCAAGATAGTTCGTTGGTTCGTCAAGCAGTAAAATATTAGGTTCGGAAATTAATAATTTTGCAAGGTTTAGCCTTATTTGCCATCCACCAGAAAACTCAGCAGGACTTTTTAATTTATCTTCCTCGCTAAAACCTAATTCTGATAATATTTTTTCAGCATCCCAAAATGCATCTTTTTTATAATCAGGCAAAGCTTTGCAAGCTTCATCAATTACAGTCTCCTCTGTAAAATTAAGGTGTTGTTCTAAATACCCAATTTTATAATTTTTTGGTATAACAACTTCCCCTTCGTATTCTGTTATTTTCCCAGATAAGATTTTGAATAAAGTAGATTTTCCGCTTCCATTTCTACCAATTAAGCCGACTTTTTCTTTATCATTAACTATAAAGTTAACATTGTTAAATACATTTTGTCCACCAAAAGATATAGATAAATTCTGAACTTTTAACATAATTTTTCCTAACCACTAGCTAATTAAATATAAATATTTGTTTTTAGAATAAAATATATAGTGAATATATTAAAAATATATTCTCGTATGGACAACTATTCCTGAATTTTTTAATAAACTCATAATGTATTTAATAAATTTAAACACTTTAAACTAAATAAAATATATTAAATAAATTATATTGTTTAATAAAAAAGTCAATTAATTTATAAAAATAGAATATCTTAATAAATATTATTTAAGAATACTTTTTATAACATATATAATTTTTTTATAGCTCCATCTTAAATCTTCTTCTGATATGAAGTATGGTGGCAGCAGATATACAACATTTCCCAATGGTCTTAAAAGCAGGCCGGCATCAAAAAATTTTTCCTTAAGTCTATTGCTAAAATCAGAACCATAACCGTCATTGTTTTTAATTTCAAATGCAGAAATTAAACCACAAGTTCTGAACTTTTCAAGAAAATTATATTCCTTTAGCTTGTTTAATTCGTCTTTATGAATTTCATTTATTTTTTTAATCTTGCCTAAAACATCATTTGTTTCAAAAATTTCAAGAGATGCAATAGCACTTGCGCAGCATAAAGGATTGGCAGTATAGGAGTGTCCATGAAGAAAAGTCTTGTTTGAATCTTTGCTAAAAAATGCGCTGTAGATTTTTTCTGTTGTAATTGTTAATGCCATTGGCAAAGATCCGCCTGTCAAGGCTTTTGAAAGACAAATAATATCTGGTATTATTTCCGTTTGTTCATAGGAGAACATTGTTCCGGTTCGTCCGAAACCTGTCATAACTTCATCAAATATTACAGGTATATTATAGTTTTGAAATAATTTGCAGATTTTATTTACAAACTCAGGCCTTATCATTCTCATGCCGCTTGCGCCTTGGACTATTGATTCAAGGAAAAATGCAGATATATTTTCATGTTTTTTCTCCAATAGATTTTTTGCAAACTGTAATGAATTTTCTTCTTTTTCCTCAACGTCTTCATCATCCATCCAAGTTTCTGGAAACGGTATGTTTTCAACCTTAAATAACAATCTTTCAAATGGGGTATAAAATCCGCATGATTTTCCTAATGACATTGCGCCTACTGTATCACCGTGATAGTTTCCTTCCATTGTTATAAATAGAGTTCTGTCGTTATCCCCCATGTTTTGCCAATACTGATATGTCATTTTTAAGGCTATTTCAATAGCAGTTGATCCATTGTCAGAAAAAAAATATTTACACAATTTTGGATTTATAAAATTCTGCAGTTTTTTGACCAATTCGCAGGCTGGCTTATGGGTTAAATTGGCAAATATTAAATGCTCTAATTCCAATGCTTGTTTGTGTATTGCTTCTGCAATTTTTTCATTGCAATGGCCGTGGCAGTTTGTCCACCAGGATGATACTAAATCAATATATTTTTTGCCATTTTCATCCCATAAATAAGCACCCTCCCCCTTCACAATATTTATATTTAAAGGTGCAGTAGCTTCTTGAGTAAAAGGATGCCATATATACTTTCTGTCAAACTCTGAATAATTCATTTTTTCCTCGCTATTATAAAGTTATAATCATATGTTAAATTTAATACATTGTCATTAATAAAATCATATATTTTGGCTTTTGTCAATTTTTCTTTATTGATAACATTGACGCCTGTATTTTTAATATGTTGCAATAGTTCAATTGGATTTTTAAAATCAAGAATGATTTCTTTTTCGGCACAATATAATATATCAAAATTCTTTCGCAATATATTTAAAATTGTCTCATTCTTCAAATAATTTAGAGAAATATTAAAAAAACTATTTATTTCCCTAAAGTTGTTATTAATAAACATTGAAAAAGCAAATATGCCGCCAGTGGCTAAGCTGTTGCAAACTTTTTCTGCAAAGCTATTAAAATCATTTAGCCATTGAAAAACCGAACTTGATATTGCCAAATTAATATCCGTTGGAAATTTTATATTTTCTATATTGCCTAGAATAAAGTTTTTGCTAAATTTATCCGTATAAATTCTAGAGTTTTCAACAATATCATTCAATATAAGGTTTTTATAGTTTAAATTGTCATATATGTTTTTCGTCAAAAATCCGCTGCCGCACCCAATTTCAAAAATATTATCAAAATTTTTTCCAACATTTGATAAAATTATTTTTATTAATTCTTTTGCTATATTTTTCTGTAGAATAGCATTTGAATTATATTTTGACAGATTTTTGTTAAATTTTTCAGCATTAAGCATTCGCAATATCTTCCCAACTATTGAATAGATTAAAGCAGTAATGTCCGCAATCAAGGTATAAACAACTATTGTTTTCCCAAGCTCGTTTTTGATTTCTGTAGGGCACTATTATGTCTTTATTGCCAATAATTACTTTATCAAAATTATATTGAAAAATATTGCCGTCATAAAAATTTTTTATAAATTTTAATTCATTTAATTGAGATTCAAAGTTTCTATTCGGCGTCTTAAAATCTTTATAGCCCATATTTTTAAAAAACATTTCTATTGTTTTAGCGTTTAAATTGTTTAAAGTTGCTTCAAAAATTTTTGTTGGAATGCCAAATTTATCATCTACAATTTTTAATGTTCCATTTACAGCTATTTTTTTCTTTATATTATTTATTTTGTCAAACAGCAAAGTTGACATAATAACACCCATAGACCAGCCTATTATACAAACATTATCATAATCAGATATTTCTTTAACTAGTTTAGCATCAATTTTAGAATCTTCATAATCATATAGAACAATAAAATCAAAATTTCTATAGTCTAAAATAACGGATTTTTCATCCATGCCCCATCCGCTAAAAAATACAATAAGGTTTAAATTGCCTTTTTTATTCAACCATGAAAACTTCATATTATATATCAAACTTTTTAAATAATTCAATCAACTCTTCAATTTTAGTATTTTTATCCTCTTCATTATTAAAAGATTGCAATACACAATTTTTCAAGTGATCTTCCAGTATTTTGCCTTCTAAAGATTTAATGGCGGACCTAACAGCTTTTAGCTGAAATAGAATGTCTATGCAACTTTTATCATTTTCAATCATTTTTTTAATGCCCTCAAGCTGTCCAATTACCTTATTTATTCGCGGCAATTCTTTTGAGTGGTCAGCATATTTTTTTACTTGCAATGTAAAACCTTATATTAAACCAATATAATATATCTTAAAAACTTCATAAATAAAATCAAGAAATTTAAAAGCCTGAATTCTAGTATTATTAACTTTTAATTTATATGTAATAATCTTTCCCATTTTTGATACAAAAACACAAAGCCGAAGTTGTGCAAGCTTGAGCTTCGCTTTACTCGTTTCATACTTTGGCAATCGTTCGCTTTGCCCACTGGTGATTGTGAGCAAGCTCTCCTTCCCCTGCCTCCGTGTTTCCCCTAAAAGCATGGGGAATTAAAATATATAAATTAAATTTTAGCAATATCTGAATTCTCAGGCTAAAAATTTTTAAATTATTTTTTATTCTTTTTACCACATGTGCATTTTTTAGGAGATTTTTTATCTTTGCAGCCACATTTGCAATTATCACCACACTTTTCTTCTTTTTTAGTGGAGCATTCACCTCCGCAAGTGCATTCTTTGCCTTCTTGACAACCGCACTTGCAGTCTGGACCGCAATTGCATTTAGATTTTTTATTATCCTGACATCCGCATTTGCAATTATCACCACATCCGCAAGTACACTCCTTGCCATCTTGGCATCCACATGTGCAATTTTCATCACAACCACAAGTGCACTCTTTTCCGTCTTTGCATCCGCAACCGCAATCATCATTACAGCCGCATGTACATTCTTTTCCTTCCTGACATCCGCATTTGCAATTAGGACCACAGTTGCAAGTTGTTTTTTTATTTTGTTTCATATTAATACCATTTTTTATTAAATACCTATACCCCCTTATAGTATATAGCTATTTTTTTAATAATCAAGTAAAATTTATTATTGCATTTATTCTTGATTTTTTTTAACAAACCACAATGTCATTGACAAACCCCACATTATTTGTCCCAACATAGCTTCAATAGCAATTAAAAATTTTCCATAAACATGGCCTGGAACGTCTTCTCCATTACCTATTGTTGTTATTGTAGTTATACTTAAATAGATGCAGTCTATAAATAAATGTATATTGTCCATATAGAATGATTTATTGTCATTAAAATTAAAAAAATAATTATTATCCTTAATTTTTACCATACTGGCATTTTGCGCATATTGCGCCATATAAAATAAATTGGCAAATATGAATATTATGTAAATATAGGACAAAAATATTTTTTTAAGATGATTTGTTTGATTAAATTTTTGTTCATTGATTCTTTTATCTAGAAAAAAATTATAATAATACACAGCAACTATAGCTAAAAATGATAAAGTGGTAATAATGCTAATAAAAAAATTTAAAAATCTTTCCGGATTGAAAAAAGAATAATCCTTATTTAATATCACAGTAATAAATAACGGAGAAAATAAAAATAAATAAATTAGGGTTAATAAACCTTTATCATGCAAATTTTTAATATAGTAGTAAAATTTTTTGAACATATTATTTATATTAATTATACAACCTTTAATATAAATCTAATTTTATTCTATACAAGCTTTTTTAAGAAATATTATAAATTAAACACAAAAAGGGAAAGTCATTAACTTTCCCCAATTGTATAAATAAATATAAATTTATTATTTTAAATTATCAGCTAACAATTTATATTTGTTCCATCGTCTAGTAATATGATCTTTCAATTCTTCAACGATTTCAGCTGCTTTTTCTGGATTAGCTTTTTTGATTGAGCTATATCTAGTTTCGCCATATAAATATGTTTCTAATAGATCCAATTTAGGTTCTTTACTATCTATAATCAAAGGATTTTTGCCTTGCGCAATCAAATCTGGGTTATATCTGTAAAGCATCCACATGCCAGAATCTACACAATTCTTTTGTTGTGTGAAACTATTTTCAAGTGGAGCACCGTGCGCGATACAAGAGCTATAGCCAATAATTAAAGCTGGACCATCATAGGCTTCTGCTTCTTTTATTGCTTTCATAGCTTGCGCAGGGTTTGCCCTGATAGCAACTTGTGCAACATAGATATTTCCATAGGTCATGGCAATTGCACCTAAATCTTTCTTAAATGTATTTTTACCATTTACGGCGAATTTAGCGCTTGCACCCAAGTTGGTAGCTTTTGATGCTTGACCACCAGTGTTAGAGTAAACTTCAGTATCCATAACCATTACTCTAATTTTTTTGCCACTAGCAAGAACGTGGTCTAAACCACCAAAACCAATATCATAAGCCCAACCATCACCACCAATAATCCATACACTTCTTTCAAGCATTACATCAATTATAGATGCTAAATGTTTAGCCTCAAATGAA
The DNA here is from genome assembly GCA_944392625.1 of uncultured Rickettsiales bacterium. Lineage (GTDB taxonomy): Bacteria > Pseudomonadota > Alphaproteobacteria > Rickettsiales > UBA1997 > CALXSC01. Next base: position 1,050 of record CALXXG010000194.1, on the reverse strand, counting down.
TTGTTCTTAGCTAAGATTTCTTTAGCCTTTTTCAATCTTTCAGCTTGAGCTTTTACAGCAGCGTCAGTATTGTTGCCGTAGTTGTCCATGATTTCTTTAACTAAATCAGCACCTAATACATCTTTTAATTTCTCCATTAAATCACTAGCTTCAACCAATTGAGTTTCTTGACTTAATTTGAAACCAAGGCCAAACTCTGCCGCATCTTCAAATAAAGAGTTAGACCATGCAACACCTCTTCCACTCTTTGCTTTGCCCCAAGGAGTTGTCGGCAAGTTTCCGCCATAGATTGAAGAACAACCCGTTGCGTTTGCAGCTACCATTCTTTCGCCAAATAATTTAGAAATTAATGATAAATACGGAGTTTCACCACAACCAGCACAAGCGCCTGAATATTTGAATAAAGACTCTTTGAATTGAACATTCTTAATATCTTTAGGATCTTCAACTTCTTTGCCTTCAAGAGTATTGAAGAATTTTAAATTTTCTTTTTCGCAATCAATAACTTCTTGTTTAGGCTTCATTGACAATGCACCAGTTGGACAAGCCAATACGCAGATTGAACAGCCTGTACAATCCTCAGGTGATATTTGAATTCTATACTGCATTTTGCCTTCTTTATCACCCATTACAGGAATAGCTTTAAAGCAAGATGGAGCATTCTTTAATTCTTCAGCTGAGAACATTTTTGATTCTAAGCATGAATGTGGGCATGCAAAAATACATTGGCCACATTGAATACACTTGCTTTGATCCCATACGGAAATTTTATCAGCAACGTCTCTCTTTTCATATTTTGTAGTATCAGTTGGGAAAGTTCCATCAAATGGCATTTGTGAAGTTGTAATTTCTTCACCTTTTCCTGCTATTAATTTAGCTGTAAATTCTTGAACGAATTTAGGAGCATCTTTTCCAACTTTTTGTTCCATTTCAATTTTACTTGAAACAGTTTTTGGATAATTAACTTCAAATAAGTTTGCAATAGAACCATCAACAGCTTTAATATTATTATCAACAATTTCTTGTCCTTTTTTGCTATATGTTTTAATA
>CALXXG010000193.1 GCA_944392625.1 uncultured Rickettsiales bacterium | reverse complement strand
AGGCTGCATCCTCATTCTCTTCATTTTTTTCTTATTAATCAAATAAAATCTAGACATAACAGAAAGAAAAATATAGAATAAAAATCTTATACAAAGTATAGTAACGACAGTTATAAACACAACAAATATTACAGGCGACAAAAGCCCAAATATCTTATCAAAAAAATCGTTTTTCACAATCAGACATATTTTATATTTTTCTAAAAAATTAGACAAAACAATATAATTTGTCAAATAAAATTATTAACAATTAAGCTAAATTAGTTTTTAACATATATAATATAAAACATATCAACAAATAATAACACAATCACAAGTTGAATAATAACTTTTTAAAAATAAAAAAACAAACGTTTTTAAAGCCAATCATCATATAAACAAAACTATTATTTTCAATATATAATTCAATAATTAGAAAAAATAGTCACAAAACTAAAAAAATAAAAAATAAAAAAATGTCAATTAAAAGTTGTATTATATATTTTTTTATTGTATATTTAAAAGATAGAAATAAAACATTATAAAATGGATAAAGAACAGATTATTAATAAAGCAATAGGGGACAGACTTTTTATATTTAGGAAAACAAAAAAACTAACCAGAACAAAGTTAGCCAATGTCTTAGGCATAACACAACAACAGCTAGATAAATACGAAAAAGGACAAAACAGAATTTCAGCCGCAAAATTAGCCATAATAGCAGAAACTTTTAAAATTGACATTTCCTATTTTTATTCAAACATTATAATGCCCAAAAGCACAGACAGCATCAAACCAATTCAAAAAAACATAGATTCACTAATTTCATACTTTTTAAACATAAAAAAACAAGAAAACAAAAATTTAATAATTTCATTAATCAAAGAGTTATCAAAATAAAAATTCATAAAAATAAAATAAAAATATCTCATTAAATTGACATAATTAATTGACATTTATAATTTTAAGTATATAGTAATATTACCAATAATATAATAAAAATTAGAACATGCCAACTAATAAATCAAATATTGATATTGCGAATAAATTTTTAGAAGATTTAAGAAAGAAATTCTACGATAGAAATGATAAAACAATGACTCGTAATTATTATGAACAAAAATATCGTGGTATTAAAAATATATTAAACACGTTATATAACAATAATATTATTGATAAAAATACATATGACACTTTAGAACAAGCAAGAGAAGGAATAGAAATGGCATTTGCAAATGTACAACGTGACGATCAAAAAGTAGCCATACCTTCTGTTTTTAATGATACACTAAAAAAAAAGATAGAAGAACTTCTATCTAAAGTTAAACAAAATAACAGCCTAAGCCAATCTTTTAAACAAATGCAAGTACAAGCAAAAAAAACTGGCACATACCGTCAACCAGACTATAAAACTTTATATGAGGTAAAAGCACAAGCGACTGAAGATTTACAACAACAATACATTGATTTGCAAAAACAGTTTGGTTCTGCAAAACAAGAAAACATTAATCTTAAGAATCAGATAAAGCAAGAGCAATTAAACACACAAACAACGCAGCAGCAAGTAGCTCAGCTACAACAAAATGCCCAACAAAATGCAGAATTACAACAACTAATCAAGAGTTTACAACAACAGCTTCAAGAATCACAGAAATTAAATCAACAATTACAACAGCAAAATAAAATTTTAACCACAGAGAATCAACAGCTACAGCAACAAAACATTGCTAATCAGAATTTACAGCAAGAATTAAATAAGGCTAATTCATTAAATACTAAATTGCAAACTGAAAATTCATCTTTACAAAAAAAATTAAGCGAACAGGTTGTTCAAAATATAGCTCAACAAAATATAATTAAAGAATTAGAAAAACAGTTAGAAGCTGAAAAACAAAGAGCCGATCAAGCCGAACAGAAAGCCTATCAAGCCGAACAGAAAGCCAATAATGCAGAAATAAATGCTGAACAAAAATATTCGCAGCAAATTGATATTTTAAAAAAACAAAACACTCAATTGTCAACTGAGAATCAAACATTAAAAAATAACAACAACAAAACAAATGAAGAATTACAAAAAGCGCAACAAAATATTAGCAAAATTAACGAACAAGTACAACAATTACAAGAAGAAAATACAAAATTAAAGCAAAACCAAATAACCGAAGAGCAAAAAAAACAACTTGAACTAACTGCTAATTTGCAAAAAGAGAATAAAGAACAGAAACAAAAAATAGACAGTCTCAATTCAAAACTTGAAGAAGCTAAAAAAAATCAAATAACACCCGAAGAAAAACAACAAATTCAAGAAAATGCAAGCCTAAAAGAACAACTTCAAACACAACAACAAACAATTAACAAACAAGAAACTACGCTTCAAAATCAGAAGCAAACAATTAATGATCAAAAAAAAATTATTGACCAACAAAAAAGTCAGATTAATCAGCATGAGCAAAACAATCAAAAAATTCAAAATGAACTTACAAAAACAAAGCAAGAACTTGAGGCACAAAAATCACAAAACACAATACTAACACAACAAAATCAAAACTTAACAAATGAAAATCAAAACTTAACAACTAAAAATCAAAACTTAACAACTGAAAATAAAACAATAAAAGAACAAGTAAACAATTTAAATGTTGAAAAAGAAGAATTGCAGAAAGAGAATACAAAATTAAAACAGACAAATGCCAATTTACAACAACAATTAATTCAAAAAAATCAAGAGATAGAGATTCTTAAACAACAAATAAAAGATCAACAAGAAAATAATCAAAAAAAAATTAATAATTTAACAGAACAATTGTCTGATCAAAATAATTCAAAACAACAAATACAAGAATTAACGAATAAGATAAAAGAAGAGTTGCAAAAATCAAAAGACCTTCAACAACAACTTGATAAGGTAAGTAAAGAAAGAGATACAGCGCAAAATTCACTGAATAAATTAACAATAGAACATACCACTCTTATACAAAATAATAAAAATTTGCAAACGCAGCTTCAAAATCTTCAAACAAGTCATTTAGAACAATATAGTAAATTAAATAAAGAAAAAAACGAAATTAAAGCGTCATTAGATCAATTAAAATCTGAATTTTCTCAAGCATTAGAAAAAAATCAAAACAATCTTGAAAATATACAAAAATCTATGCTTTTGCTTCAAGGACAATTGAAAAATAAAGAAAAAGATATTGAAAATCTTCAAAACGAAAATCAAAAAAAGAATGAGCAAATTCAACAGCTGCAAGAAAAATATAATAAGGAAAAATTAGAAATAGACAATAATTATACAAAACAAAAAGAAGAATTTGAAAAAACAATACAGCAATTGCAGCAGGAACAAGTAACGCAAACTCAAAATTCTCAACAACAACAAAATGAATATAAAAAACAGATAGAAGAATTAAAAGCTAAAAACCAACAATTAGAAATTAACTATAAAAAAGAAATAAGTAACTTGACGCAAGAGTATGAAAACCGGATAAAAATCCAAATAAACCAATACAATGAACAATTATCAAACCAAGCAAGAGAAAATCAAGAAAAAATTAACAAACAACAGAAAGAAATTAGCGCAAAAGAACAAGCACTTAATGAAACACAACAAAATCTTAAAAAAACTCAAGAAGAACTTAAAAAAGCTCAACAATTAAACCAGGAGCAACAGGACAAACAAAATAATGGAATAACTCAAAAAAACAGTGATCAAGTAAATAATATTACTTTTGAACAAGCTTTACAAAAAGCCGCAGAAATACAACCTATTCAAGAATTAAACAAAAAAAGTCAGCAAATAGAAGATTCACAATCATCTATGCAAGTGCGACAAGAAAATGAAGAAGATGAAGAAGTAGAAGTTGTAGAGGCAGAAAATAAAGCTCAAAAACAGAGTCAATCGGTACCACAAAGCCAAGACACAAAAAATAATGATCAACAACAACTAGAACAGGATTCAAAACCTGAAGGACAAAATATTAGTAAAGATATTCAAATGCAGGATTCAACTACACAAACTAAGGAAAAAAATAAAACTAATCAGCAACGAGATCAAAACCTAACTCAACAAATACAACTGCAGGCAAAGCCACAACCACAAATGCAAGAGACAAACACTCAAAATGTACCTACTTCACCAAAAAACCAAGAGGCAACTGTTCAGAGCATGAATAATTTACAAGAAACTCAGCAAACATCAGTAAGAATAAAATCAATTAATACGAAATTTGCCCCACAGCAACAGACTCAACAGAATCAACAAACTCAAGATACTCAAGTAAATATTGGTGTAAAAAAAGTAAGCACAAGTCAAAGTAACATTCAACAATATGGCAAAGGACGTACTAATTTTTCTTCGGCGTTTGCAACAAATACTGATAATTCATACTCTATTGATTATACAAGAACATTTGACTATATAAAGAAAATGTTTGATCCTGAATATACTGGCGATGATAGTACGACGAAAGAAAAACAAAAAGAGAAGCAAAATAAACTTCAATTGGCTGAACTATTGCATAAATTGTCAACTCAAACACTTGACAATATGAATTATGAAGATTTCTTTAAAACGGAAATAAAAGGATATGATGGCAATAATAGAAGTGTATCAAGTGAAATTGAAAGGTTAAGTAAAGAAGCAAATATTGATTTCGGTGGAGCTTCAATGCTTACGGAAGACAAAAATGGAAAACAAACTATATCAATATGTGAATTTGGTGATGAAAATAGTAGAGGAAAGTATAATAATTATACTGAAGTTGAGATGGAGAATGGTAAACAGTATAGAATTCAAAATATTAACGATCCGGCTATTAGAAATAGAGAGCCATATAAGAGCATGTCTGAAGAAGACATAAGAAAAATGGCTGGTACCGGTAATGATTTGGTTATTTTTGAAGAGGACGGAAAAGGTAATTGGGTTATAGTAAATAAAGCTAACAGTCAGCTTAAGAATGTTGAACTTAAACACGAACAGGTAACTAGAGGCAGACAACAGCAGCAGGTGCAAACTCAAGATATGTCAAAAGCGCAACAGCAGCCTGCACAGCAACAACAGACAGTACAGAAACAGCAACCTGTACAGCAACAACAGACACTACAGCAACATCAGCAGCCTGCACAGCAACAGGCGAAAAATTCTGCTGAGTCTTATCAGGAAAGCTATAATCAACAAGTCAAAGAAATACAAGAGCAGGAAGAGGCATTTAAAAAACAGCAAAAACAGGAAAAACAAAAAACTCAATATGCACAAATTATGTCTAAAATAGATGACATGGAAAACACTAAGAGTAAATTAAAGCAAAAAGAAGAAAAGTTTAATGATGGATTTAAAAAAACAAAGGAAGAAATAAAGCAAGACTTTGATAAATATGAAAATAAACTAAAAGCTAGATATGATGCTTTTAATAAATACGAAGAAGAAAAGAAAAAATTGAGCGGCTTAATAGAAAGCTGGAATAATGTACGTAATGGAAAAGATATTGAAAAATATAAAGAGGAATATAGAAAAAAAACTGGTATTGATAAGGGAAAGGAAATTAGCAATGAGGAATTAATAAAATATTATAAAACAAGTGCGGAAATTCAAGAAAAGAATGTAAGAAAGTCGTTAGAAAATATAGAAGGACTTAAAGTTGGCAAAGGGGCTCTAGATTATAAAAAAATAGAAGAACAATGTCAAGCTTTGCAAGATAAAGATTTGAAAGAACGTGATAAAATACTTGCTACTTCAACTAAATACGAAATTAATAATAAAGATATAAAAGCAGACCAAGAGTTCGAAACAAAGCTTGATAAAAAAGCACAAAATGAATATAAATCATATAAAGATTTAGTTGATAATAAAGCAAAAAAAGAATTAATTCAAAAAAAACAAGACTTTTTGCAGAAAATTGCTGACGATCTTGATAATCTTGATAAGCCTCAGCAAGAAAGTGAAGTTGTAAAAAAATTAAGAGAAGAGCAAAAGTCAATGGGAAATAAACTAGTTGTTCCTAATAAGCCTGAAAATATGGAAAAAGATGATTATGAAAAATTAAAAAATCAGATTGAGGGATATAATAAAAACCTTGAAAATTTTGAAAAAATGTATGAAACAAGAATTAATAGCATACAGCAAAAAGAGTTAGAAATATATCAATTGGAGGTTAGATTAAATAAAGCAAATGAATTAAAAGCACAGCAAGAAATTTTAAATAGTATTAAAGATAAAAAGGGTAAAAATTTAACGAATGAAGAGAAAGAAGTATACGATAAGATTATAAGTAAGGATAGTACGGAAAAAGATTTATCTAATACTTGTGATGAATTAACCAATACTTTAAAAGCACAAGAAAAACAATTGGTTAATCAAGGATTTTTAAAAGAAGAGATTACACAAGAGTTGATAGATAGGAAAAAACAAGAATATGAAATAATGTCTGGTCAAAAAACCTATACGGAAAAACCTAATCAAATGACAATTGAACAGATGGTGCAAGTTGCAGATAGCGAACAACAAGAACAAGATAAAAAACAAAAGGAAGACGAAAAACAAAAAGAAAGTAATGCATTTAAAAAACTGCAGCAACAATATCAAACAACTCAAAATGATATAAATGACAAGAAGAAAGAGTTAGAAAAAGAAAGAGGTGAAATAACAGCAAAAATGCAGGCATTTGATGGTGTTAAGTCTGTTGAGAATAATAATCAGCATCAAACTATTAATACTGGAAAAATAAAAAAACAAGAAAACGGCCTTCAGCAATAAATTAAAAAATCAAAGAACAGGAAATACTATTTAGTTTCTTGTTCTTTGAATATGATGTATTTGATTAAATAAAATTTATTGCGTAAAATTATATTATTAAAGGCTTAATTTATTTGTATTGATTTTTTTAAAAGAATTATTAGAATCTTGATGGAGATGGACCGCATTTAATGATATGGTAAAATAAGGTTATTAAAAATATAAATTGCTATGAAATTATATAATTCACTTACGAGAAAGGTAGAAGAGTTTAAACCAATTAATGAAAATAATGTAAAAATGTATTCATGTGGTTTGACAGTTTATGATAAAACTCATTTGGGTCATGGTAGAACATATATTGTAGTTGATATTTTATATAGGCTTTTGTGTGAATTATATGGCAAAAATCATGTTTTATATGTCAGAAATATAACTGATGTTGATGATAAAATTAATAAAAAAGCGGTTGAGAGAGGAATATCTATTCAAGAAGTGTCTTTGGAAAATATTAAGTTTATGAATGAAGATTTTGATTATCTGCATTTGCTAAGGCCGAATATAGAGCCAAAGGCAACAGAGCATATAAAAGATATGATTGATATTATTCAAACATTGATAGATCGTGGTCATGCCTATGTGGCAGAGGGACATGTTCTGTTTGACACTTCTACTTTTAAAGATTATGGAAAGTTATCCGGAAGGAATATTGATGATATGATTGCTGGTGCTAGAGTTGAGGTTGCTCCATATAAAAAAAATCCGACAGATTTTGTTTTGTGGAAACCAAGCCTTGATATTGATGATAAATCAGCAATGTTTGAAAGTCCATGGAGTATTGGAAGACCGGGATGGCATATTGAATGTTCTGCGATGTCCCATAAGTATCTTGGAAACACTTTTGATATCCATTGCGGTGGAAATGATTTAAAATTTCCTCATCATGAGAATGAAATAGCACAAAATATGTGCGCATTTCCTGATGGCAGCTTTGCTAAATATTGGTTCCATACCGGTATTTTGCTTATAAATGGTGAAAAGATGAGTAAATCATTAAATAATTTTATTACAGTTGAAAATCTGAGAAATAAAGGTGTAAAAGGTGTTACAATCAAATATGCCTTTTTAAAAAATCATTATAGAACTCCTTTTGATTTTAATATGAAATTAATAGAAGAGGCTGAAAAAAACTTAACTGATTTACATAGTGCTGTTAAGGATGTTGAGGAAACAAAAAATCTTGATGATAATATATTAGAATATTTAAGTGACGACTTAAATACATCAAAGGTACTGGCTGAATTGCATATATTAAAAAATAAAAATCCATCAGAATTAAAAAAGGCGATGAATTTTCTTGGCATATATGATGAGATCTTTTATAACTCTGAAAAAGATTTGTCGCATTTAGATATTACTGAGGAAGATATAAATAGACTAATAAATGAGAGGATGTTAGCTAAAAAAAATAAAAATTATACAAGGGCTGATGAAATAAGAAATATTCTAAATAGCAAAGGTATAACCATCAAAGATGTTCCAACGGGAACAGAATGGTTAATAAAATAATATTAATATTAAAGCTATATAAATATATATTTATTCTAATTTAATTAATAAAACGTATTTTTATTACTTGAAGTAAAAAAATATTAATATATTTTGTCTTATTTTTAACTATATAGTTGATTTTAATATTTTTTGAATTATTATTTATGTAAATAACTATTATATGAACCCGTAGTTATTTGAGATTTGAAGATCTTTGATGAGAGGGGCATTTACTTATATACTATATAGTATAGTATATAGAGTAATTATATAGTGCTGTTTGTGATTTTATTATTCGTTTATGTCATAAATTTATGGCTAGTAATAAAGATTAAATCATAATCTCCCTTCAAATATCTTTAGTTTATAAATGATTGATATCTCATCACAGCATGTCAAATTTCGTTTTAGTGGTTCAGAATTATTTTTGTTGAAGAGATGGCAAATAACAATAGCTACAGTAAAAATATGAGCCATTTTTCTATATCTTCGGAGATTGAGAAGATGAAAAAGTCTAAGAATAGAAAAGAGGACTTAAAATGGCTAGAAAAAAAAATAAACAAGAGAGTTGGTGAAACTTTAAAGTATTTTAGAACACTTAAAGGTTTATACCAAGGTGAATTAGGAAGTATGATTGGCATAACATACCAACAGCTTTCTAAATATGAAAAAGGTGAAAACAAAATGAATTTTTCAAAGCTATTAATAGCATGTCATTTTATGGATGTTAGTATAGAAGAATTCATTGAAACACTAAATATGAAAGAAAATAAAACATTAAATTATAGTAAAAAAATAAATAAATATCTAAATCTAAATAGCTCAAATAGGCAGATAATAGATAAAATTATTGATATACTATAAAATTAATGTTGAATAATAAAAGGTTTATAATAAAATAATTTATCATGTATAAATTATTAAAGGTTTATGAAATTACCAATATTAGACCCTATTATTATTCAAATTGGACCATTAGCAATAAGATGGTATTCCTTAGCTTATATTGTAGGGATAATTGCTGCATGGTTTATAATTAAATACTTTAATAGACAGGCTAAAGTATTTGACGAAAAAAAAGTTAGTGATGACTTTTTTATGTATTCTATTCTATCAGTTATATTAGGTGGTAGAATTGGTTATATTTTGTTTTATAATCTTTCATTTTATTTTAAACACCCTCTTGATATTTTTAAAATATGGCAAGGAGGCATGTCTTTTCACGGAGGCTTAATTGGGGTTCTAATTGGATCCTATTTATTTTGCAAAAAACATAAAATAAATTATTTTTCTTTTACTGATCTAGTTTCAATATCAATTCCCGTTGGATTATTTTTTGGAAGAATTGCTAATTTTATAAATATGGAGTTATATGGTAGAACAACAAAATCTAAGTTCGGTATTATTTTTCCGAATGCAGGAGACCTGCCAAGACATCCAAGCCAATTATACGAAGCAGCTTCCGAAGGATTAATTTTATTCATTATATTATTTTATTTAGCAAAATATACAAATGCGCAAAAACACAAGGGACTTCTTAGTGGTGTATTTTTGATTGGATATGGAATTTCAAGATTTTTAGTTGAATTTTTTAGAGAACCAGACATACAAATAGGATATGTATTCAAATATTTTACATTAGGACAACTTTTAACAATACCATTGATTATTTTTGGAATAATTCTTATAAAATTTTCATTTAAACACAATATCAAAATAAAATCAAAAAAAGAAAATAACTAATTGTTTTATAATAAAATTGACAATTATAATTCATAAAAAATATTTTTTATTGAATTATATTTGCTCACGCCATAAATATAAAAAATAATAATTAAAGTGCATAATAAATTTCACTATCAATTTGACTAATAGCTGTTGCTTATAAAATGTATTTAATCAAAAATTAGTTATTATAATTCATTTTTAAAAACTGCGCTATTCAAACAATAAAAAAATAATAGGTGAAATTAATGGATTATTTAAAAATGACAAAATGTTTAATCACAAAATATAAAAGAATACTTATAACGCATGTAATAAGCCTATAGGTAAAGCCAAAACAAATAATATAAAGTAAAATTTTATATAGTTAAGTTTAAAGACAAAATAACAATTTAAAAACTTGAAAAAATTAGTTATTTTAAAACAATAGGAAGGTAAAAACCTTCCTGTTATTTATTTAAAACTTATAGGCTTTTTATGTTTAGATGTCATAATTTTATTATGGGCTGTTAAACGAACTGCATTAATTTTAATAAATCCGTTTGCATCTTCCTGATTATATCCGCCTTCTTCATCCATTGAAGATAATTTTTGATCATATAATGATGAATCACTTTCTCTTGCTATTGGATAAGCATTGCCCTTATATAGTTTCATTGTTACGGTTCCATCAATAACTTCCTGGCTTTTATTTATTGCAGCCATTAAAAAATCCATTTCAGGACTAAACCAATAGCCGTTATAAATTAATCTCGCCAATTCTGGACTTAGCATATCTCTTAGTCTCATAACTTCTCTATCCATCGCAATTCCTTCAATGTCTCTATGGGCTATAAATAAAATTGTTCCGCCTGGAGTTTCATAGATTCCTCTTGATTTTATGCCAACATATCTATCTTCAACCATATCTAGATGGCCTATGCCATTTTCCGCCCCCAATTCGTTTAAATACATAAACAGTTCTAGACTGTCAGTTTTTATGGTTCCGTCTTCAAGATTTTCAACTTTAATTGGAATACCATCTTTGAATGTTATTTTTATTTTTGTAACTTTATCTGGCGCTGTTTCTGGAGTATTGCTTCTATTATAAACGTCTTGTGGACATTCTAGTGAAGGATCTTCTAAAATTCCGGCTTCATGACTTATATGAAGCAAATTTTCATCTTCACTATACGGCTGTTTTACACTTTGAGAAACTGGTATATTGTGCTCTTCTGCATATTTTAGCATATCACTTCTGCCTTTGAATTGAGATAAAAATTCTTTATCTTTCCAAGGCGCAAATACTTTAATTTTTGGGTTTAAAGCATAATATGACAATTCAAATCTAACCTGATCATTTCCTTTTCCAGTAGCCCCATGGGATACATATTCAGCGCCTTCTTTTTCTGCAATTTCTATCTGCTTTTTTGAAATTAGAGGTCTCGCAACAGATGTTCCTAAAAGATATCTATTTTCATATATAGCGCCAGATTTAAAAACTGGAAAAATATAATTTTCAACAAACTCTTTTCTTAAATCTACAACATAAGCTTTTGAAGCACCCAATTTCAATGCTTTTTCTTTAGCTTTTTCTAAGTCTGCATCTCTCTGGCCTATGTCAGCCGTAAATGTTATAACTTCAAAACCTTTTTCTAATAGCCACTTTAGTATAACTGATGTATCTAGACCACCAGAATATGCTAAAACAATTTTCTTTTTTGTTGTCATATTGACCCTCTAATTAAAAAGTTAATAATATTTTTCTTGCTTCAACAAGCGCATTTTTAATTATGTCAGGCGAAGTCCCTCCATAACTTTTTCTTGAATATAAACTATTTTCAAGTTTTATAGCATCATACACATCAGATTTAATATCCTTATATATTGACTGCATTTCTTCAAGAGTTAATTCTTCCAATCCAATATTTTTATCTTCTGCTATTTTAACTAATTGTCCGGCTATAGAATGTGCCTCTCTAAAAGGAACATTTAATTTTTTAACAAGATAGTCGGCTAAATCCGTCGCGTTTGGAAATCCTTGATTTAAAGCGTTTAACATATTGCGTTCATTAATAGCAAGTCCGTTTATTATATCATCTGTAGCCTGCAAACATAGTATTATGTTTTCAACAGAATCAAAAACTGGTTCTTTATCTTCCTGCATATCCTTTTGATATGCTAATGGCAAACCTTTCATAACTACTAATAAAGCCTGTAAATTGCCAAATATTCGTCCCGTTTTTCCTCTTATTAATTCGCAGGCGTCTGGATTTTTCTTTTGCGGCATTATAGAGCTTCCGCTTGTATATTGCTCTGGAATTTTTATATAGCTGTATGGTTTTGAAACCCATATTATGCATTCTTCTGCAAATCTTGATAGATGAACAGAAATTATTGAAATACAACTTAATAATTCTATAGCAAAATCTCTATCGGATACAGAATCCAATGAATTTCTAGTCGGACAATCAAAACCCAATTCTTTTGCCGTATAAAATCTGTCTATGTTGAATGGCGTTCCACAAAGCGCTGCAGAACCCAATGGCGACTCATTCATTATATTTCTAGCGTTTTTTAATCTTTTTAAATCTCTTAGAAACATCTCAAAATATGTCAGCAAATGATGTCCGAATGTTGTTGGCTGCGCTACTTGCAGATGTGTGCAACCGGGCAATAAAGCATCTTTATATTCTTCAGCTTTATCAAGGATAGTATTTTCAAGATGTTTTAGCAATACTATTAGATTGTCAATAGCGTCTCTAACATAGAGCTTAAAGTCTAATGCAACTTGATCATTTCTTGATCTTGCGGTATGCAATTTACTAGCAGTTTGTCCTATAATTTCTCTTAATTTTGATTCAATGTTCATGTGGATATCTTCCAACGAAGTCAAAAACTCAAATTTATTATTTTCAATTAATTTTTCTATTTCTGATAATCCATCTTGAATTTTCTGATTTTCTTCTTCGGTTATTATGCCCTGTTTTGCCAGCATTTTTGCATGCACTTTTGAACCTAAAATGTCATAATGATATAATTTTTTATCAAAATCTATTGAGGCATTAATTTTTTCCATAATTTCACTTGGCCCCAAAACAAAACGTCCGCCCCACATCTTATTTTTTGACATATATAAAATTTAATATATTCTATCTTGAACAATTATAAATTTTGTAAAATATAATTCAATAAAAAATATTTTTTATTGAATTATAATTTTACTCATGTTAGACATATAAAGAATAATAATTTAAACTGTATAATGAAAACATTTTATATTACTACGCCGATTTATTATGTAAACTCAGATCCGCATGTTGGAAGTGCCTATACCACATTATTTGCAGATTTAATGGCAAAATTTTATAGACTTGACGGTTATGATACAAAATTTTTAACTGGCACAGATGAGCATGGACAAAAGATAGAGCAATCAGCAAAAAAATTAAATCAAGATCCGCAAAGATTTGTTGATACAATATCTCAAAAGTTTAGAGACTTAGTAAAGCTTATGGAGTATACTCCGAACTATTTTAGCAATATACAGGACAATTTTATAAGAACAACGATGAGCTGCCACGTTCTATTTATACAGAATGTTTGGAGACAGATGGTTAAAAACGGATGGCTTTATGAGGGAACCTATAAGGGATGGTATTGTGTTAGCGATGAAGCTTACTATGGCGAAGATGAATTAACAATGTGCGAAGACGGCAAGTTAAAAACTGCTTTAGGAAAGGAAGTTGAATGGAAAGAAGAAAAAACCTATTTCTTTAAGCTTAGTGAGCTTCAAAATACTCTGCTAAAAGTTTATGAGAAATTCCCTAATTTAATCAAACCATTTGGCAAAAAAACAGAAGTTGTATCATTTGTCAGCGGACTATCAATGAAGGATTATGAGGCTGGAGAAGAGCCTAAAAAGGACTATTTAAAGGATTTATCCGTTTCAAGAAATACTTTTGAATGGGGCATTAAAATACCTTGCGATATAAATGGTAATGAATTGCTTGATGAATATGGTAATTGGAAACCGGAAGTTCCGCAGGATGAAAGGCACGTAATATATGTATGGTTTGACGCTTTATTTAACTATTTAACCGCAATTGGATGCGGAGTTAATGACGACTATAAAAAATATTGGCTAGACAATTCAAATAAAATTCACTTAATTGGAAAAGATATTTTAAGACCGCATGCAGTATATTGGCCGGCATTTCTAATAGCCTACAACTACAGTCTAGACGAAATCAAAAATATGAAAGAAATTGACGATAATTTCAAAAATATATTGCCTACAACAATTTTTGCCCATGGATGGTTGACAAACGAAGGACAGAAAATTTCTAAATCTTTAGGTAATGCAATCGTTCCGTATGCAGAATTAGAATGGCTAAAAAACGGCTATGGAATTGATATTGATCTTGCCCGCGATTATTTAAAATACTATTTAATTACAACAACTCCTTTTGGAAATGACGGCGATTATTCAAGAATAAGATTGGTTGAAAAAATAAACGGGGATTTATCAAATAAAGTTGGAAATTTAACAAAAAGAACAATGGATATGATATACAAAAATTGCAATGGCAAAATTCCAACAGTTGATAAGTTTGACATACTTTTTACAGATGACATCTCTACTTACGAAAACTTTATGTCATCTTTTAATTTTGACGGATATATTGACTCTGTCATGAGAATTGCTGAGAATGCTAATAAATATTTGGACGACAACGCTCCATGGAAATTATCTAAAGAAGGAAAAACTGAACAAATGGAAAGCGTATTGTATTCAATAGCAAATACAATAATGAAAATTGCAATGTTGTTGCAACCAATTGTTCCATATATTTCAAAAAAAATTCTAAAAGAATTAGGATTAGAATTTGACGATTTTATAATGTTTGACAGGTTAAATGAAAATTTGGAACAGGGTAAAGAAATTCAACAACCAACAATTATAATACCACGACTGCAAAGCAGATAATTATATATTTATTGTCAGCATTCAATGCTGGCAATATAAAAATAAATTGATTTTTTAAAACTAAAATTTACTATAAAATAAAAACTAAAAATGACTAAGGATTTAAAATTATTTAAAAATATTAATGAGGTTAATAACCCATTGATTTCTCATTATTTATCTGTTATTAGAAATAAAAATACAGATAATGTTAATTTTAGAAGAGCTATAAATATAATAGCTGATATATTGGCTATTGAAGCTGTAAAAAATCTGCCTTTGAAGAGTATTGATATACAAACTCCTGTAGCTCTTACAAATTGTAAAGAGATAGATGATGATATAGATGTATTTGTCGTTCCAATATTGAGGGCTGGGTTGGGTATTTCTGATAATCTTTTTAATATTTTGCCTTTTGCAAAAATGCAGCATTTGGGAATGTATAGAAATGAAAAGACTCTGGAACCTGTTTGGTATTATAATAAGTTGCCGCAAAATTTTAAAAATCCGCAAAAAACATTTGTTTATATATGCGATCCAATGCTGGCAACGGGCGGCTCTATAATTGAGGCTATTAAATTGTATATTGAAAAAGGTGTTCCACAGGAAAATATAACGACATTAAATGTTATTTGTGCACCGGAAGGGCTTGCAAAATTAATGGATAGTTTTCCGAAAGTAAATGTTGTTGCTGCTTCAATAGATGAAAGGCTTAATGAAAAGGGATATATAGTTCCTGGTCTTGGTGATGCGGGGGATAGAATTTTTAATACATTATATTAAAAAAATGGGCACTCCTATAGTTTTAACTGTAGGAGTTGCTAAGCTAATGAATATTTATTAGGTCTTTAATTTCTTCGGAATGTTTTTCTAAAGTTTTTAATGTAAAATTGCCTTTGTTTTCACCATATTTTTCATTTATAATAACTTTTCTTCTGTATTTATCCTGTATGAAATGACTTATATATACTTTATTTGAATTTCTTTGTGCGTCTTCTATATCGCTGGTTGGAGTTGGTTCTCTTATTACTTCGTCCTGAAATAATTCTGCATCTCTATTTTCGTCGTTTCTTCTGTTGGATCCAACTAATATAATTGGTGTTTTTGAGTAATCATCGTTGTATTTTGTTATGTCTTTTCTGCTTCTTAAAAATTTATAATTTAGGCCGTAGTCAGGAAGTTCCATTGTGTCGGATAATATTAAGTCAAACTTTTTATTTCTTAATTTTTGTTCAATATTTTCAATCCTGTTTACATGTTCTATATAAATCTCAACTTTGTCTTCTAGTGATAAAAATTCTCTTATTTTAGTTTTATTGCTATTTAAACATTTTAGCCATGATTCTGCAACGTCAAGTTGATCTTCGTATACAAGAATGTTAAAATCTTCGGACATAATGACTCCATTATTGATTAATATAAATATTATATTTTATTCTTAAACTTCTGTCAAGAAAATATTATAGCCAGCTTTTAAATTTTTTCTTGTATATTTTTTTAGTGAAGCTAACAATTACAACATAGCCTATCATTAAACCGATTAGCCAAAAATAATAGCTTATTGGTAAAACTACCATCTTTAAATATTGGCCAACAGGAGTGAATGGCAAAACTATAGCAATACAAACTAATGCAAATGTCATGGCCAATACAGGTTTGCTTGCGATGCTTTGAATAAAAGGGATTTTTTCTGTTCTGACAAAATGTATGATTATTGTTTGAGTGATTAAACTCAATACAAACCAGCCTGTTTGAAACATTGCAACTTTTTGCGGGTTGTTGGGATCGTCGCATCCAAATATGAAGTATAATATAAAAAACATTGTTAAATCAAATATTGAGCTGACAGGTCCAAGCCATAGCATAAATCTTTTTATAGAATTTATGTCCCACTTTTTTTGTTTTTGCAAATATTCTTCATCCATATTATCCCAAGGAATAACTGTTTGAGAAATATCGTAGAATAGATTTAAAATTAAAATCTGTATTGGAAGCATTGGCAAAAATGGTAAAAATGCACAGGCAACCAATATGCTAAGCATATTTCCGAAGTTTGAACTTGTTGCCATTTTTATATATTTTACGATGTTTCCAAAAATTTTTCTTCCTTCAATTACGCCGTTTGTTAAAACTTTTAGATCTTTTTCCAATAGGATGATATCAGCGCTTTCTTTTGCAATATCAACCGCTGTGTCAACAGATATGGCGACATCAGATTTTTTCATAGCCGGTGCATCGTTTATGCCATCGCCCATAAAGCCGACTACATGTCCTTTTTCTCTTAAAAGGCTGACAACTTTTGCCTTTTGTTCCGGTGTTAGTTGTGCAAATATGTCATAATTTTCAACTGATTTTTGAAGCTTATCGTCTGTCATATATTGAATTTCTGCACCGGTTAAAACTTCGCAATCACCAATGCCCACCTGTTTGCATATATATTTTGAAACCAAGTCGTTATCGCCTGTTAAAACTTTAACCTTAACTCCATACTCTCTAAGCTGTTGAATTGCTAGTTTTGCACTTTCCTTAGGAGGATCCAAGAAGGCAACATAGCCAATAAATACCATGTCATTTTCATCCTCAATGGAAAATAAAGTTTGATTTTTATCAAAATAAGTCTTATGGGCTACACCTAATACTCTCATGCCTTGATTATTAAGCTCCGCCATCTTTTTTAATACTTCATCCTTTAGTTCATTTGATAGCGGTTCAACATTTCCTTTATATTCTACGAATCCACAAACATTAAGCATTGATTCTACTGCACCCTTTGTGATTAATTGAGTTTTTCCATTAAAGTCCTGCAAAATTACGGACATTCTCTTTCTTTCAAAATCAAAAGGCATTTCATCAATTAAATGATATTTTTTTACAGCTTCTCTTAGACATGTTTCCATTGACTTTATATCACAGGTATGTTCGTTCATGTGGTTTAGAATAGCTTTGTCAAGTATATTTTTTAATCCCGTTTGATAATAGCTGTTTAAATAGGCGTGTTTAAAAACCCTGTCATCCTCTTCTCCATGAACATTTAAATGATATTCCAACTCAATTCTGTCTTCTGTTAATGTCCCTGTTTTGTCTGTACACAGAATATCCATAGCACCAAAATTTTGAATTGAACTCAAATTTTTGACAATAGTTTTCTTTTTTGACATAACTATTGCACCTTTTGCCAAGTTCGTTGTAACAATAACCGGTAGCATTTCAGGTGTCAAACCTATTGCAACGGATACTGCAAAAATAAACGAAGTAATCCAATCGCCCTTAAAAAGTCCGTTAACTACAAATACGGTTGCCGCCATAATGGCTACAAACTTTATAAGCATAAAACCAATTTCTTTTACACCCTTATCAAAGCTTGTCTCAACCTTTTTATGGGATATACTTTTTGCAAGATTTCCAAAATATGTTTGTTCACCTATTGAAATAACTACGCCTATGCCGCTTCCACTAACAACATTAGTTCCCATAAAGCATAAATTATTTAATTCTAATGGCGATACGTGTTCCTGCATTTCTTTGTTATCTTCTTTTTTCAAAAAACAGACATTTTCATTATATTTTTCAACAGGTGCAGATTCACCAGTTAAAGAAGATTGCAGAATAAATAAATCCTTAGCCTGTAAAATTCTTAAATCAGCAGGTATGATGGAACCGGCAGATAAAATTACAATATCCCCAGGAACAACCTCATTCAATGGAATTTCAACCCTTTTATTGTTTCTTAAAACCGTAGTTGTAGTTTGAATCATGGCCTTTAATTTTTCACTAGCCTTATCAGATTTTGTATCCTGTATAAAATCCAAAATGCCGCTCAAAAATACCATAACAGCTATAACCACTACAGATGTTAAATCTTTTTCTCCATCCGGCGCAAAATAATAATCTGTAAAAAATGAAATAGCTATTATAATAAATAAAACTATTGTAAATGGAGTTATAAAAGAATGATATAACCTTGTATACCAAGTATTTTTTTCTTTATTTTCAATTTCATTATAGCCATATCTTTCATGGCAATACTCAACATCTTCATCATCCAAACCCGTATCAAAATCAGTCTTTAGTTTTCTTAAAACCTCCGCAAAATTCAACCTTGAAAAATTAACCAATCTTTCTTTAAAATCAATGGGTTGTTTAATAATCTTCTTATCTTTCATAATATTAACCGTTATAATTAAAATACAAAATTCTATTCACGCCGCCTAAATCTTTATACATCTTTTTCAAAATAAATCCTTCATTTTTAAAGATTGTTTCTATATCATTTTCCTGATTTTTTCCAATCTCTAGAAAAATTTTTGTATCACTATTAATATTTTTTTTCAAGTTTTTTGATAGATATTTATAGCATTTTAGTCCGTCAGCACCGCCGCTTAAGGCAAGCATTGGGTTAAAATCTTTTACTTCAGGTTCAAGTGTTTTTATTTCATCATCAGATATATATGGAGGGTTTGAAACTATCAAATCAAACTTTTCATTTATATTGTCATTCCAATTATTTTTCAAAAATTTAACATTTTTTACGCCCAATCTGTCCGCATTCAATTTTGCTACATTTAAAGCCTCATCAGATATGTCAACAGCAAGTCCAGCAGCGTTTTTATACAACTTTAATAAAGTTAAAATTAGACAGCCGGACCCAGTCCCCAAATCCAATATTTGTAAGTCCTTATTTAAATCTTTAAAATTCTCAAGCACCGCTTCAATTAAAATTTCACTGTCGCTTCTAGGAGTCAGCACATTTTCATTCACAAAAAAATCAAAATCCCAAAATGATTTACTTTCCACTATATTTGCTATTGGCTCCCTTCTAAGTCTTCTATTCAACAGCAGATTGAAATTTTGTAAAAAATCGTCAGAAATATCCCTATCAAAATATAGTATTAAATCTTTTGAATCTACATTTAACAAGTAGGATAAAAGAATTTTGACATCAAGTCTTGATGTCAAAATATCTTTTTTTTCTAACTCTTTTACAGAATTATTGAATAGTTCTAAAATTTTCATTATATCTTAGGTTGAGAATCAACTACTCTTTGAATAATATTCATAGCAGTTTCACCATTTACAATATAATCTGGAGAAAATTTTGCTCTTGAAATATCAACAACTGCAAGTTCATCTGTTGAGCTTGGATTTTTCTTAATAACTTCTTGAATTATATTGAAAAAGCTATTAGCCATATTTATATAAATTTGTTTTTCCTGCTCTGGTAAATCTACTGTTTCAATATTTAAAGCATTAATAACATTTTCTTTATAGGATGTTAACAATTCTTGATAATTTTTCAAAGTAATTTTTATATTGCCTGAAGAAAAAGGATCTGATTTATCTTTAAATACCTCTCCAGAAATACTTAAATCACCTTCACTACCACCAACATTAAATGAATTTATTTTTATTATAGAACTTTCAAGCTCACCATTTTCTTCTGTAATTGATGATGATATATCAAAATCAGCATTGTAAGCGTCAGGCACAACAGTTTCTGTTATGGAATTATCAGTCTTCATGATAGAAACGTTTTGCATATTTTGCAAGTTTCCAGTTATAGAATAATCAACAGTTTTTCCATTAAGCAGCGATTCAACTTTTATAACACTTTTATCTGCTGTATATAATGTTTTATTATCGCTTGTAATAACTCTATAACCATTATCTGAATAATTAAAATTCTTTAAGTCACCATTTGAGTAAAAACCAATATTAATCACAGGTTCTTCATTATACACTAATGAGTAATTAATATTGCTTAATGTATCTAAAATTGATGCATCTTTAAATTTTATATCTAAATTTCCACTCAAAATAAAACTAGATACTTCAAGTTCTTGTATTTTTACTTCATTTTGTGTTACTAAAAAAGCACCACTTGAAAAGCTTATATTATTAACCGTTACTCTTTTTGTAAAAGGGAAACCAGATATTTCAATTGATTCATACTGATAATCCTGTAATTGATCAATTATAATATTTTTCATCTTTATAGCAACACTTCTCCAAAAAAAGTAGTAACCAAATATTATGATTATTAAGATCACAAAAACACTTAAAAAAGGCTTTAAATTCTTAGTATTAATCTTACTAAAAGTGCCTGAAGTGTTTGTTGATTCTACATTATTTTTTTCCATAAACCAGCCCTTATTTTTATTAATTAATTATTGATTTTTATAAAATAATACTTTATAAATTTATAGTAGAATTATTAAACTTATTAATTAAAATATCAATATAAAAATGAAAAAAATATTTTTTACATTATTAATTATATTTTTTATACCAACTAGTTTTACTATAGCTGAAGAAAATGAAGGATTTGTTGAACAATTTTTTAAAGAATTAGATATGAATAAAGACGGAGTAATAACTAAACAAGATATTCAAAAATACTCCAAAAAAGAGTTTGAACTAATGGACACGGATAAAAACGGAAAAGTTTCACAAAATGAATTTTTTATTTTTGTTTGCAAAAAAAGCTGCACACAGGATAACTGTGATTGTGATATAAATAGCGATTTTTCTTACATAACAGAATATTATTATAGGGTTGATTCAAATAATGATGGAGAAATTACCTACCAAGAAAAATTGGACTCTGATACAGAGGATTTCTACAATTTTGATTTAAACCATGATGGCAAAATAACAAAAGATGAAGTAGAGGCTCAATTGTATTAGTATGAATAAGAAGAAAATTGCAGAAATTTTCAAAATTCTTGAGGAAAAATATACAAGAAATGAAATAATAGAACTAAAATATACAAACAATTATACTTTATTAGTTTCTGTTCTATTATCAGCTCAAGCTACAGACAAAGGAGTAAATAGAGCCACAGAAGAACTATTTAAAATAGCAGACTCCCCTGAAAAAATGCTAAAATTAGGCGAAGAAAAACTTAAGGATTATATAAAAACTATAAACTATTACAACAATAAGGCTAAAAATATAATAAGTCTATCAAAAATACTAGTTGATAAGTTTAATTCTCAAGTACCAAACAGCAGAGAAAATTTAGAAAGCCTGCCAGGTATTGGTAGAAAAACTGCAAATGTTGTTTTAAATATAGCCTTTAATGAAACTGCTATAGCTGTGGACACTCACGTATTCAGAGTATCAAACAGAATTGGTTTAGTAAAAACAGATAATGTATTGGATACAGAACAAAAACTATGGCAAGTTGTTCCCGACAATTATAAAAAATTCGTCAACCATTGGCTTGTTCTATTGGGAAGATATATATGTAAAGCCAAAAAACCAAACTGTGAAGAATGTCCATTGAAAAATATATGTGAAAAACACATAAATTAGCTTTTATCCTTAGATAGTGGATGTAAAGTATTAACAATATTTTTTAATTTATCATCTACTAGATGAGTATAAATCTGAGTTGTAGATATATCTGAGTGGCCCAAAAGTTCCTGTACAACTCTTAAATCTGCACCTCTATGAAGCAAATGCGTTGCAAATGAGTGTCTGATGCTATGTGGAAAAACCTTGTCAAGATCAATATTTGCATTAACAGACAATTGTTTTAATGCAGATGCAAAAGCTTGTCTTGAAATATGATTGTCTTTGTTTTTAAATTTTATTTTTGTATCTTTTTTATTCTTAGAAAAATTTACCATAGTGGTCCATAGCCATTCAGACCTTTTATCTGCCAATAAATATTCCCTTAATTTTAAATATTTTATCATGGCATCCTTAGCATTTTTATTAATAGGTATAAGTCTCTCTTTATTTCCTTTGCCTTTTATTATCAAAAAATCATCAATAGTATAAAGTCCATCTTTTCTATACTTTTTTTGTATATCCCCAATTTTTAGCTCAACCAATTCTGAAACCCTAAGACCAGTAGCATACAATAGTTCAAGCATTGTATAAAATTGTATGCCCCAATTGCTTGTATCTTTTTTTGCCAATTCTATCAGATCATCAACTTCTTTTTCCGTAAGATATTTAGGCAAAGTTTCCTCCTGTTTTGACAGCTGCAACAATTCAGCTGGATTTTCTATTATTATCCTCTCTAATTGCAAAAAAATAAAAAATTGCTTAATTGCCGATATGTTTCTAAGCATAGTTGAGTTAGAGAAACCTTTTTTATACAGATGTTCCACATACTTTCTTAAATCATTCAATTTTAAGCTTAGTATATCTTGTTTGTTGTCATTTAAATAGCTTAAAAAATTTTCTAAATCATTTTTATATGAAAGTATAGTATTATTTGAGCTTCCTTTTTCTGCTCCCAAAGAATTTAAAAAATTATCTAAATAAGTATTCATCTAAAATTTATAAATTTTTTAACCTTAATATAAAGCATAAAAAAAATTTGTAAACAAATTTATTTTTTCATATTGAATAATTTTTATAAAATAAAACAAAAAATTATGTCATATTATCAACATATTTCTTGAATTTTAAAACAATAAATTTTTATAATATATGACATAATTAATAATAAAAAATTAGAATGAAATACAGTAATAAAAAAGGATTTTCTTTAATAGAATTATCTATAGTTTTAATTATAATTGGTTTACTTGTTGCCGGTATCACAGGTGGTGCTAGTTTGATTAAAAGTGCCGAGCTAAGGTCTTTCATGAGTGAACTTAGAAACTATCAAACTGCAGTTAATGCCTATTATACTGCAACCGGTGAATTGCCAGGAAGTGAAGGTTCATCACAGATTGCTACAGAAAATTCATGTCTAGCTTGGACCAATATGATGAAAGAAGGTGTTATAGACGTTGATGTTTCTGCAGTTAACAGCAATATGGATGCATGTCAAACCGCAACAGACAATGGTATTAATGCTAACGGCGAAGTAACAGAGTTTAATTCTGAGAACTCTCCAACATCAAAATTAAAAGGCGCCATTTATGCAATTGGATATAATAATGATATTGCTGACAATGCTATTTTTGTTGTTGGAAATACTGGCGAGATTCCAGAACAATTAAGAAATGGCGCTGTAAAAAATTCAAAAACACACGTTGGATATTCAGCGGTAACAATTAAAGACGCAAGGACAGTTGATGAAAAAATGGATGATGGAAAAATTGATTCTGGAAAAATGTATAGCTTTGAAGGTGGAAATGATGCTGGTGCAAACGTTACATGCGATTATAATGATACCGACAATGAATTAAAAGTTAAATGTACTCCAGCAATTGTTATAGGGTTATAAAAATAAATACTGGTTTATGATAAGTTAAAATTAAAAATATATAAAAAACATTGTAAAATAATTTTTTATATTTTATATTGTATGACATAAACTAATAATAAAAAAATAAATGCAAAATAATAATAAAAAACAATATGGTTTTTCTCTTATAGAATTATCCATAGTTTTGATTATAATTGGTCTATTAGTAGCCGGTATCACAGGTGGTGCTAGTTTAATTAAAAGTGCCGAGCTAAGATCTTTCATGAGTGAACTTAGAAACTATCAAACTGCAGTTAATGCCTATTATACTGCAACCGGTGAATTGCCAGGAAGTGAAGGCTCATCACAGATTGATTTTGCAAAATCATGTCTAGCTTGGGGTGAAATGATGAAGGAAGGTGTTGTGGATGTTGATGTTAGCGGCGTAAACATTGATGCTGACGGTGAAACTTCAATTTGTGCTGATGTAACAACATTTAGTAGTAAAAATTCTCCCACATCAAAATTAAAGGGTGGTTTATACGCTATTGGATATAATAATGATATGGCTGATAATGTAATATTTGCTGTAGCTGATGGTGAAACTCCTGATAAGTTAACAGCAGCAGAATCTCCATCTTCACCTACAACAACTAAATCATTAATGACAATCAAAGATGCTAGATCTGTTGATGAAAAAATGGACAATGGAATTATTGATTCTGGAAAAATGTTTGGATTTTCTGGACCATCAACATCAAGCGATCCAGATAATTCAACTTCATGTGATTACGATGCAAATGATGATTCAGCAACAGTATGCAATGTTGCTATATCAATAGGTTTATAATTCAATAGGCTTACATTTATATAAAAATTAACAGCTATAGTCTTATAGGCTATAGCTTTTTAAAAATTTTTATTTAATTATTTTTTAATATTTTAATTCGGCCATTAATTAATTAAAACAAACTCAACAAAAAAACTTGCAAAAATAATTTTTAATTTTATATTTTATATATCAAATATTATTTAAAAAAGGAAGTATATGAAAAATAATAAAAAAGGATTTTCTTTAATAGAGTTATCAATAGTTTTAATTATAATTGGTTTACTTGTTGCTGGTATCACAGGTGGTGCTAGTTTAATTAAAAGTGCTGAACTAAGGTCTTTCATGAGTGAACTTAGAAACTATCAAACTGCAGTCAATGCATACTATACTGCAACTGGTGAATTACCCGGAAGTGAAGGTTCTTCTCAAATTAATTTTACAAAATCATGTCTAGCTTGGGCTAATATGATGAAAGAAGGCGTTGTAGATGTTGATGTTTCTGCAGTTAATAGTGATATGGATGAATGTACTCAGGGCACAGAAAATGGTGTTGGAGCAGAGAGTGCAGTATCAAAATTTACTTCTGAGAATTCTCCAACGTCAAAATTAAAAGGCGGTTTATATGCTATTGGTTATAATAATGACATGGCTGATAATGTAATATTTGTAGTCGCTGCCGATGAAACTCCTGGAAAGTTAACAGCAGCAGAATCTCCATCTAATGCCAAAACGGATACATCATCAATGACAATTAAAGATGCTAGATCCGTTGACGAAAAAATGGATAATGGAATTATTGACTCTGGAAAAATGTTTGGATTCACAGGTCCAACTGTAGGAGAAGTAACTGCTTGTGATTACGATGATACAGATAATGATTCAACAACAATATGTAACGTTGCTATATCAATTGGTTTATAGTTAAGTTAATAATTGACTTTTTATAATCATAGTATTATTTTACAATACTATGATTATTATTTTAAGCAAATATTAGGAAAAAATTTATGGAATCTTTACAAACATTTTTATTTATTATTCAAATAATTTTATCACTTATAATTGTACTTTTTGTTCTGTTACAACAAACAGATGAGGATTCTTTGAGTGGTATTGGTGGTGGTGCAGCCAATGCAAAAATGCTTTCAAAAAGAAGTTTAGGCTCTCCTATATCAAAAATGACTATGGTTGTTTTTATATTATTTATGTTTAATTCTTTATTATTAGCAACAATATCAGCTAGAAACTTTAATAAAAATAATTCAACCATTGAAACATTTATAGAAGAAAACAAAAATACAGTAAGTAATGAAAAAACCAATAATAAACAAAGCTCAAAAGATATAATAGACGATAAAACAGAAAAACAAAATGATAATGTTTCAGACAAAAAGGTTGAAGATAATAAAGACGAATTACAAAAAGATAACAATTTAAATAATACAACAAAATAATATTATTTAATAATTAATAGTGTTGAATTAATTCAACACTATTTTCATATCTTTAAACACAATCATAATTTACACTTTAAATATACATTAAATATACAATAACTATTTTTATCAGCATTAAAACTGATAAAAATATCGGAGATTTTTTACTTAAAAAACAAAAACTATAGAGTTTTTATAAAGTAGTTAAGAAATATTTATATTTTATATATTGTATAATACCTGATATTATCTGATAATATTGTATAATATTAAAAAACTATCCATTAGGAAAGTATGATTATATATAATTATTCTCTTACTTAATGTGACTGCAGACAAAATAAGTTATAATAATAGGTTAGTAAAATCAAATAAGCTTTCATCCCATTGCCTTCGTGCTTTAATTTTTAATTTCTTTATCAGTCCACCGCTGATTTCATCAGCACCTCTTTTACGAAGGTAGGCAATCAATTCGCATGTCAATTTCGTTGGAATTTTCTCTTACAAATAGAGGCAAAAGTTTTATTGAAACTTAATTTTTAATTTCTATATGATTCTCTGCCGAAGGCTAATTTTCAATTTTCAATTTTCAATTTCTATATGATTCTCTGCCGAAGGCTAATTTTCAATTTTCAATTTTCAAGCCCTTGTCAATCAACTGTCTATCCTTGATATTTAT
>CALXXG010000192.1 GCA_944392625.1 uncultured Rickettsiales bacterium | reverse complement strand
GGCATATTATTTTTTACCATTATTGTTATAAAAATCAATTCCCAACAATAAATCTATCGCTCTAGCTAATTGATAATCTTTGTTGTACATTGATTCGCTATGGCTCTTAACTTGTTTTTTTAATTCTTTTGATACTATATCATCTGAATCTTTATTTTCTAAATGTCCTTTTAGGTCATTTTCCTTAGTTATCCATTTGCTTGTGTCGATTTCTTCAATTTTAGCCAATTTAACTTCTATATCAGGAGTAATACCTTCTGCTTGAATAGATTTACCACTTGGAGTATAATATTTTGCAATAGTTAATTTTATACCACCACCATTATTCAAAGGTATTATTGACTGTACTGAACCTTTTCCAAATGATTGAGTTCCAACAATAATTGCTCTACCATTATCCTGCAAAGCTCCAGCAACTATTTCAGAAGCTGATGCAGAACCTTCATTAACCAGAACAACCATAGGTATATTTGGTATTAAATCTTGATTAGTATCAGACTTATATTCTTTTATTAAAACACCATCCTTACCTTTTATACTAACTATTTTTTTATTTTTATCTAAAAACGCATCAGATACAAAAACTGAAGAATCCAACAAACCTCCAGGATTGTTTCTTAAATCTAAAACTAATCCCTTAACATTTTTCTTTCCAATTTCATTTTCAATTCTATTGAATTCCTTTATTAAATTAACATAGGTTTGTTGAGTAAAGCTTGATATTCTAAGATAAATTATATCACCTTCAGCTCTTCCTTTTACAGAATCGCTTTTTATTAAATCCCTTTTGATCTTAAATTCAAGTGGTTCTTTTTCACCGCTTCTAAGAATTATTAATTTAACAGTTCCCCTATCTTTGCTATCCTTTCCTCTCATTAAATTAACTGCATCTGTTAAACTCATACCAACAACAGATTTTCCATCTATTTCGCTGATATAATCACCTGATTTGATGCCGGCTTTATAGGCTGGACTGTCATCAATTGGAGTGATAACTTTAACTAAAGAATTATCCATTGTGACTTCAATGCCTAAACCGCTAAATTCACCTTGAGTGTCGCTAACCAATTGTTCATAATCTTCTTTTGAAAAGTATGCAGAATGCGGATCTAAAGATGACAACATTCCATTTAAAGAACTTTCAAAAAACTTTTCATCATCAACATCCTCAACATAGTTTTCTTTTATCATCTTAACAACATCATTATACATAATTCCATAATTTTCAATGTTTCCATTGCTTTTTTTGGAAATATTATTTTTAGATTTAGATTTTTTTGAAATCATTTCATTTTCAGCCACTAAAGTTGGCATATTGGATTTTTTACCAAACAATGAAGATTTAATATATTTATTTATTCTGATATCACTTAATGCATAAACGCTTGACAATAACACAAGCAAAAATACATTAATAATAATTAATTTTTTCATATTAAACTCTAGCTTTTGTTTCATATAACCAAGTATTTATAGGTCTTCTTGGACCGCAAGGACCACCATCGCCTGATACACAAGGGCTTTTTACTTCTATAACTTTATTTGCAGTACATGATTGCAAAACTAAAAACAAAGCTGCTAATAAAAAATATTTTGACATATCACTTTAAAATTAATAATCTCAACACCATTATATAATTTAAAAAATAAAAATCAATAGTCTTTAGCATTTTTTTCTATTTAATAATATGGAGCTATTTTATAAAAATATAACAAAATCTTTAATTTTAATATTTTATCAAAAGATTCACCAACAAAATTGATCAATGACTATATTTGTTAGAATAATAAATTTAAATTAGATAAATTTTAACAGTAATATTATTAATTGAATAATTGCTTAGCCATAAAAAATACCGCCATATTTATGGCGGTAAATATTAATTATTTTTTTCTATGTTGTCAAGATCTTCGTCTTCTTTCTTGCTCAAGGTTTTAGCTAGGGTTATGATACTTTTTCTAACCATAGGATCTTTAATAGCGGAAAAGTTTTTTATTAAAGTAATTATTTCCTTTTCTGATATATCCTTGTCATCAAAGCTAGCTTTATTATCTGAAAATACTCCATTTGTTCCAAATGTTAATTCGTATTGTTCAAAAAAATAGCTAACAGGAACTTTTAAGATTTTAGCAAATTCATATAATCTACTAGAACCTATTCTATTTAAGCCTTTTTCATATTTTTGTACCTGTTGAAATGTAATACCTGTCATTTCACCAAGTTTGTTTTGACTTAAGCCTAGTTCCATTCGTCTAACTTTTAACCTTGTACCAACATATACATCCACTGGATTGCTGGGCATTATTTACTCCTATATTTTTTTTCTTTTATGTAAATACTATAGTATATAACATTGTACGATTAAATATTATAATACAATCAAAATTAAATTGCAAGAAATTTAATTAAATACATGTAATTAAAAATAAACACAACCTTAAATATGTATAAGGTAGGTTGAAGTCAGAACTGTTCTAACAACTTTAGAATGACTAAATCCAATCTTCAACTTTTACGTGCATAAAAAATATTATGACGTATTATAAAAATATTAACTTTTTTAAAACAATATTAATTATATAAATTATTATAGTATTATTTTGAAAAAAATCAAATAATACTATAATAATTTTTTTGTGTATTTTTTAGTTATAGTGCAATTGATACACCTTTTGAATGGCTATCAGAGTTGTTTATATATTGTTCCAATATTTCTTGACGTTTTTCATCTTTGTATTCTTCTTGTGTGTTTTCTTTTGAGTCATCCACTTTGTTCGTATTTTTTTCGTTAAACAAAGAAGACAAGTCTTCGCTTTCATCTACATGCGTTGAGTCGCTAATTTGTTCATCTTCAAAAATTATACTATCATATTCAGACAAAAGTTTATTTTCTAATTCTTCTTGATTTTCAAATGTTCTGTCTTCACTATTATCTAAATCTAGAGTGTCATTATTTTCATTGATTTTTTCAATTACTGTTCTTTCCAAGTCTTCGCATAAACCTTTAGCAATTGGCTCAAACAACCTTCCTATAAATCCACAGTCATCGTG
This sequence comes from uncultured Rickettsiales bacterium, assembly GCA_944392625.1. Taxonomy (GTDB): domain Bacteria; phylum Pseudomonadota; class Alphaproteobacteria; order Rickettsiales; family UBA1997; genus CALXSC01. The sequence goes on along the minus strand of CALXXG010000192.1, from coordinate 3,186 downwards.
CAAGTATTTAACTAAATCATCTAAATTTACATTTAATTGCTCATTTTCTATTTTAAAATAATTTTTGTTTTCTTGATCAATTTTTGTGTTATTTGCTTCAATATATAAATTTTTCTTATCATTTTCTGCATTTTTTGATTTTGTTTCGTATGCTATTTTTAAATTATTAAACCCACAAAACATTGGTGTTTCTAGAAGCATTAATTTTCTTTTTTCCTCATCTTCTTTTTCTTTTTTCTTTATTTTTTCTTCTTGATATTTTATATTAATATCTATTTCACTTTTTGTTTGATTTCTATCAAGTTTCCAAGTATTTGCGGCAACGTTATTAAATACGAATACAGCTTTTTGTGTATTTAAATTATTGGAATTAGTATTGCTGCCTTTTACAAAAGAGATTGAAATATTTATTTGTTTATTTTCAACTTCTGATATAGTATAGGCTATATCCTGACCGTTGAATGTCACTGTTCCTTGTAACAATATTGGCATAAAAAATTAAATTTATTCTTTTATGATACAATTGTAAACATAAAAATATTTTTTTTCAAGATATAATTTATATATAACTATTTTTTTTATTTAGGTATGGCATTTATTATAAAAATAATTTTGTTATTATTTTATAAAACTTTTTTATTGACTATTATAATATTTATTTGATTATATATATGTATTAAAAAACCTCAGAAGATGTTTAATAAAGTAAATTACTTTATAGATAGGACAATAAAACATATAAGAAAAGTTCAAGATAATATGATTTATCTTGAAAAAAATAGAAACATTTTACCATTTAAAATAAGAGAGTTTGAACTGTTAAGAAGAGGTTTAAAACATGATTGCAGTAAATTTTCTAAAGAACTAATTAACGGTTATATAATTCGTACAGAATATTATTATAATAAAGAAAATAATTTGCCAACAGACAATATAGATATTGATGAGGCTAATAGAATTGCTCAAATACACTACAGAAAAGAAAGACACCACTCAAATTATAAAACTAAAATGTCTCATCTTGATATTTGCGAAATGTGCTGCGATATTGCGGCGATATCTTGGGAAAAAAATGAAGAAGACTATACAGAATATTTTTTAAATACGAAAATTAAAAACTTTCCTATATTGGAACAGTATAAGGATGATATAGTTAAAATATTATTAATGATACAAAATTTTGATAAAAATAATAATTATTGATTTTTCAAAATATAGTTACTAAGATAATTAATGGTTAAAAACAACAAGCTAAAAACAAAATGAAATTTTTAAATAAACTTAAAAAGAAGGCAAAGGATAAGCAATTGAAATATATTACTCTATTGCTAATTGTAGCGACTTTTCTTACATTGATTTTTATAAAGCCAGCAATGACAACTGACAATGCTTTTGAAAATGTTGAAGGACGTGAAGAGTTAATGGTTTTTGTACAGGATAACTGCCATTTCTGCCAACAGGCTGAAAATTTTTTAATAGATAATAAAGAAGATTTTAAAGACGTAAATGTAGTTTTTTACAACTTAAAAAATAATAGTTCTCAAGTTAAATTATTTAAAAACATATCAAGATTAAATATTTCGCAAAACGGCTTAGGTACTCCAATATTTATATTAGGTGATGACTATATAGTCGGTTTTGGAGAAACACAAAAGAGTAATTTAATAAATTTACTTAACGAAAAAAAAATCAAATAAAGCCGCATCAAATAAAAATGAATTAAATTTTAAAATATTGGGAAAATATAACTTATTTAAGTCATCTCCGCTACAATTATCAATAGTTAGCGGATTTTTTAATAGTATAAGTTTTCGCACTATAGCATTTTTGATATTAATAATCTCAATATTATTAATAGTTAATGATTTTAAGAAGAATACATTCTTAGCAATGTCATTTTTTGCTTCCTATTTGCTTTTCTATTGTATGTACATATTATCATTTTTGAATGTATTTATCTATTCAAACTATATATGGATTGCAAACCTAATAATTGGATTAACTTGCATATATTTTGTTATTATAAAACTTATAGACAAGGATAAAATAAAGTTAAATAAAATGTCAAAATCAAATGTAAAAATAGACGTCCCATTACCTTTAGTATTTTTTATTGTATTTATTGCTTTTATACTAAGTTCAATTAGATTTTCTTTAATGGATATTTCAACATCAAAATTTCTTGAAAATTTATTAAATAGTGGATTTACAGAATTTTGCAAATATTTTTGTTTAATATTTTATATAATATCATTTGCAACAATACCATTTTGCATAATATTTTCTACGCCAATATTAATAAAGCTACTTGGCAAAAAATACAATATAAATTCAGAAATAATCGGCAATGGATTACTTCTGATTTCTAGTATAATTGTTGCTTTATTATAGGCTAATTCTCAGCTATTGCCTCTTGTACAATTTTTAACTCATCAAATGGCAGCTGCTCCTTACCTATAATTGTGTATTTTTCATGTCCTTTACCGGCTAGTATTAAAATATCTTTTGGCTTTAGAAGTTTTATAGCTTCTTTTATAGCTTTTTCTCTATTGCCAATATTATAGGCCTTTGGGCATGCGGCAACTATTTCGCTTCTAATAATGCTAGCATCTTCAGTTCTTGGATTATCATCAGTTACAAAAACTATATCAGCTAAATCATTGGCTATTTTTCCCATAACTGGTCTTTTTGTTTTATCTCTATCGCCGCCACATCCGAAAAGTACTGCAATTCTTGCTTCTTTATCACTAGATATGTGTTCCCTCATGGTTTCTAAAACCTGTTTTAGCGCATCAGGTTTATGGGCAAAATCAATATATATTACAGCACCGTTTTTCTTGACGCCGGCAAGTTCCATTCTACCCTCTGCCTGCTTAATTGTCTCTAATACAGATATTATTTTTTCAACAGATTTTTCTATATTTAGCGATATAACTATTGCCAATGCCGCCAATAAATTCATTACCTGAAACTTTCCTATAAATGGAGTATTTATTGTATAGGCTTTATTTTGATATTCAATATCAACAGTTTGACCTTGAAAATGTGTCTTTATGTTAAGAATTTTTATATCACCATTATAGCCATAGCTTATAATTTTATTATCCTGTTTTTCACATATTTTTTTAATTTTATCAAACTGCGGAATATCAGCATTTAGTACAGCAGTGCCATTTTTAATCAAAA
>CALXXG010000191.1 GCA_944392625.1 uncultured Rickettsiales bacterium | reverse complement strand
GCAAAGATGATAAAATTACTTTATCCTTATTAAAATACAATTAATCAAGTTCAAAATATTCAACTTTTGGGTTTTGATAAAAATCAAATAGTTGTGGCATATGCGTAAATATAATATTATAATGTCTAAATAATACAATATCCATTATTTAATGTCAATAAAATTGTTAAACAAATATGACAAAATATTGCATATTTTTTTAATAAAAACAAAATTATTAAAAATATTTTGGCTTGAAAATAATATAAGGTTGTTTAGAATTGGAGTAGTTATTTTTTGGGTGTTGTCTATGAAAAAGATATTTTTTGGCGTATTTTTTGTGATTTTGATGGCAAAGGTTGCTTTTGCTGATGTGGTTGTTACTAATTTTGATGAAAATGTTAAGTTTACGGATTTTGGCAGGGAGGTTTCTGTTAAAATAAAGGTAAGGGTTGAGGCGGATAGAAATACCTATTATAGTGAGTGGAGGTATATTTTTGATAAAAGGTTGAAGGTGGAGGTGTTTGATGCAAGGGTTGTTGGCAGGGAATATAAGACTTCGTTTGGAAGTAATGAGTTGAGGTTTGAGTTTGGAAAGGCGTTTGATGGTGATGCAATGGAGTTTGAGTTTAAATATACGCAATTTAATGATGATGATATAAATTATTCAAGACAGGAGTATGTTTCGCTGCCACCGTTTGCGGAGGGTGCTGATGGGGTGCTGGTGGTGGAGGTGCCTGATAGTTTGGCGGTGTATTCGCTGAATCCAAAGTTTGAACAAAATGCTAATGTTTATAGTTGGAAAGGAAAAGTTCCGGAGGGCGGAATATATGATTTTTTTGCTTTGACTTTAAAAAAAGCAACGTGGAAAGTGGAAGTATTGAGTGAAGTAAAAGGAAAAGAGAATTTTTCTAAGTTTGATATGAAAATACCACTGTATTTTAAGAATGGAAATAATATAGTTGAGGATTATAATATATTGGCTAACTATAATCCGGAGTATGTAAAAATTGTAGAGACGGATGATAGTATAGAGGCTAGTTTTGATGGTATAAATGGTTCTATAACTCAATTAATGGTTAAGTCAACGGTTAAAAACGATTTTGATAATAGAGTTTGGATAAAGTTGAATCCTAATAAATATTTGAATATTGACGAAAAATTGGCAAGGGATTTAAATAATACTGTCTATCAAATACAGTTGAATAGCAAAAAACAACAACCTTTATATATTACGCTGGCCGAGTGGGTGCATGATTATATAGAATATGATTCTAGCTATGTTGGTAAGGAAATGGATAGTATAAAGATATTATCGGAGGGCAAGGGGGTATGCGCGCATTATGCTAAGCTGTATAATGATTTGCTTAGAACGTCTGGCATACCGTCAGTTGTAGTCTCTGGCGTTAGCTATGATACGGAAAAAAAGAAGTTTGAAGATCACGCATGGAATTTGGTATATGTAAATGGAGAATGGATTTCTATTGATCCAACATGGGGGCTGTATTCTGGCAAGCTGCCGGTATCCCATATATTTTTTTATTTTGGAGAAAGAAATGTTATAGATTATATAGTTTATGGCGTTTCAATAAATGATTTTTCTGCTGAGGTTAAAAAGAATGTGGAGTTTGTAAGAAATTAAAAATGGAGCGAGTTTGAAAGTCTATTAAAACATCATGTAGTATTTATTGAAAAATATTTATGCATTGATAAAACAGTAGAGCAATACAAGAAAGAACTCGGCAGAATAAAGCTAATGGAAGTTATCAGTAAACTTGTATTGATTATAGAGAAATTAACAAGATTAAGATGTAGTGATTGGGATTTAATGATTATGGAATTAAGAAATAAAGTGAAACTCTACGGCTTCAAAAAAACTTGCAGACAAGTAAAAATTGATTTTAAAACACTTCAAAAAATATTTAATGGAAATAAAAATATTAATTTCAGAAGTTTAGAGAAATTGATTAATTTTTTTGAAATAGAAAAGATTGAAAGATAATTCAAAAGAATAAATCAATTTTAAGGCGTCAAATTTAAGCGAGAAATGATGAATATAAAATAAAATATAAAAAGTATCATAAAAAAAATTAACAGTGTTTAAAACTCATTTAAAAGCGAAATAGAAAAAAGTAAGAAATATATTGAAAAATAGTTGACAATATACATTTTAGTGTGTAATATAAAAATATGCTTAAAGTAAAAAATAGAAATGCCAAAAATATATACAAGTAAAGAATTAATAAAGATTATTGAGAAAGATGGTTGGTATTTAGTTAATGTTGTTGGCAGCCATTGTCAATTTAAGCATAAACAAAAGCAAGGCAAAGTTACAATACCACATCCTAAAAAAGAAATAAAGACCGGAACTGCTATAAGTATATTAAAACAAGCTGGATTAAAATAAAAAAGGAGTAATCATGGAAGTAAAAAATTATATAGCACTTTTTGAATATGTTAAAGGAGAAAAAGGATTTAGTGTCGTATTTCCAGACTTTCCAGGATGTATAACTGCTGGCGATGATTATGAGGAAACTGTTAAGATGGCACAGGAAGCGTTAGCTTTACATATACATGGAATGAAAGCGGATGGTGATGAGATACCGGAGCCAAGAACATTAGAACAGATTATGAATACTTGGGATGATTGGATGGAATGGAAAGAAAAATATGATTTTTTAGTAGTGCCAATACCAGCGTTACCTTTAAAGGCAACAAAAAAAAGATTTAATGTGATAATGGATGATACTTTAATTTATAAAATTGATAAAGTATCTAAAAATAGGTCTGAATTTTTAAGCGAAGCAGCAAGAAAAATGTTAAATTTTTGTTAAATAATCCTTGACAACTAAAAAACATATTATAGAATAAAAGCAAGGATTTTTATATCCAAGAAATAAAATAAATCATTATTCAAGCCTTGATATTCAAAATATCAGGGCTTTTTTAGTATCTTGTCAAGTGTTATCGTTTGTGATAACAATTTAAAATAATTTTAATATGAAACTCACCTTAAAACAAGAAACATTTTGCAAAGAATATATATAATAAGCAATTCACGGCTAATTTAATAAGTTTAGGCATTACGCCAACCTTAACAGAAAATGAAACACAGCTCTTAAATGAAAATTATGTAAACAATACAAAGTATGATATTAAGAATATGGCACTTAATAGCATACAAAATTTAAGAGCTAAAATGAAAGACTTAGTCTTGAAAGATGGGACTAATAATAGAGAAATAGCTAAAATCTTAATAAATAATTATAATCTGACACAAAAAAGGGCTTTATTTATAGCAAGGCAAGAAAGTAATTTATTATTGGCAGAATATAGCAAAAACAATTATATAAGAACGGGCATAAGAAAGTTTGAGTGGCAGACGGCAGGAGACGAAAAGGTTAGAAACTATCCTAATAATAATCTTAATGGTGGAAATCATAAATATTTAGATGGTCAAGTATTTGAATTTGACAAACCGCCTGTAATTAATCTAATAACAGGCGAAAGAGGACTGCCAGGGCAAGCTTATAATTGCCGTTGTGTGATGTGTCCGATCGTGGAATAATAAGACAATATAATAGAAATGGAAACAAAATTTTATAAAAGGAAATTTATAGCCTCAGGCATTGTAGGATATGACGACACAGGTGATGGCAACCTATTATTGAAAAAATCAGTAATAGACGAAGGCTTAAAATCTATTATTAAAAAGCCTGTTATTATAACCCATGAAGGCAAAGAAGCAGTAGGCGAAGTAGTAGACGCTTATTTTAATCAAGACGATGACAGCTTTATTTGTGGCTTTAATGTATGGAGTAAAGAAGCAATAGATTTATTAG
>CALXXG010000190.1 GCA_944392625.1 uncultured Rickettsiales bacterium | reverse complement strand
TGGGATTGTCTTGAAGGTTTTGAGGGGGGATGATTTCGGAGTAGGCATGGGCTTGTTTTATGGATATTGATGAGATGATTGATTGTGCAATAGATTGGGTTATAATGAAGGAGAATGTTATTTGAGAATATAGTATTATATATGAGAGAATTGTAGAAATAGTTTTTTTAAAATAGAAATTATAATATTTTTTAAAATTTTTAAAATATACAGTAAAATATACAGCATAGTATTTATTAAAATAGATAGTATAATATTTTTTAAAATAGAAATTATAATATTTTTTAAAATTAATAATATTGATGATACTAGATACTTTAATATTATTTATGATATTGTATATTTTAATATTATTGATGATATTATATATTTTAATATTATTTATGATATTGTATATTTTAGAAACAAAGGATTTAAAATATTCAAATGATTTAAAGGATTTAAAGGATTTAAAGGATTTAAACATCTTTTTAAAGTTAAAATTAAAGATTTTATTAAAGTTAAAATTAAAAATATTTTTAAAGTTAAAATTAAAGTTAAAGAATTTATTAATTTCTAGTTTATCTAGTTTATTAAAATTAAATGAATTAATGAAACTAGTAATTAAAGTTTTAGTTTGATTATAAATATCACAGATATATTCTATAAAATATTTTTTTATATATTTTAACATTATTCACCTCCAAAAATAGTATAACAGTAAAGCAATATATAAACATCATCTAAACTTCTTATTACAAAGTACTGCAATACTATACTATATTATTACATATATTAAATTAATAATTAATAATTTATAATTAATAATTTATAATTAATAATTTATAATTATATTTTATAACTTTATCTCCCATTAAGTTATTTTTATATTTAAACACATAATAAAAAAATATATCTCTTTAAATGTATATATAGCTTATTAATAATTTAAATTATATTATATTAAATAAATTATATTAAATTATATTAAATTATATTAAATTATATTAAATAAATTAAATTAAATTAAATAACAATACTTACTATACAACATTTATTTTACAATAAAAGTTTATTAATGTATTTATTATAATAATATTTATTATATTGTATAAAATATAAAATGCAAGAAAAATAGAGATATAAAAATAATTTTTTATATTTGCATATGTGTATAAATATAAAAGATAGTTTTTTATTATAAATAAAAATAATATACATCTATTCGTTTTATTTGAGATTGGGTTATTATTCAACTAATGCAGCCTATTTTTTTAACTTATGTTTTTCTCAAGTTATCTTTTCTATATAAAATAATGTTCCGTTTATCTTTATTAATTAATTTTTCAATACTTCCTAAAAGTAGAATTATCATATAAATATAGTGTTATTTTAAATAACTATCTTTCTATTTATATGCAATCAAAAATCTTAACACAAAAAGAATTTATAAATCTTTGGTTTAAAACTGGCAAAGATCCATATGGCAAAGATATAACAGAAATTATAATAGGAGGAGTAGATGATAGCTATCTAAAATATCTAAAACTTGAAGTAAAAAGCAATTTACAAAACACAATAGCTTCTAAGTCAAAATTATATGTCTGGCATACAATGGGTGATGGTAAAGTTAGGGACGAACATAAAGTCAGGGACAAAGGAATATTTAATTGGAATTTAGATGATGACATTAAACCAGGCGAAGATTATGGTTGTAGATGTTATGCGGAGTTTCTTGATGATAATCTAAAACCAAACGGAGAATACGGAAGAATGACTTGGCCCGAAAAAGGAACAGAAAGCAATCCTAAACCACACTATGAACCAACAGATAAAAATGGAAAAGCATTAAATCAAAAAGATTGGAAAACCTTAACAGCTAAAGAAAAAGAGTTAAGAAAGCAAGAAGAACTTGAAAAATTTAAAAACTCAGATAGACTTAGGAATAATATTAAGGAAGCAGAAAAAATGAAAGGTAAATGGCCTTGGGAAAAATGGGATTGGATGAAAAAAAATTTTAAAAGTGGTGCAAAATATGATTTGAAAAAAAATGGGCATCCAGAAATGGAGCATGTTGGTAATTTTAATTATGGAGCAATGGGCGTAGCAACGGGGTTAAGCGAGTTTGAATTAAGAGTGGGAGCTGGATTGCAACAAGTTGCAGATGGAACAAGTAGTTTATCTTATTGGAATTCATATTTTGATGATCCTATTGATCAAGGCTACATAAACGAAGGCATTGATTGGTATAATAACTATTATTAAAAATTTTAAAGAGCAATGTTATGATAATATTTGGTTATTTTATATACTTTCCAATAGTTAGTTTAACTATGTTTACACTTGGTATATTTAATATTATTTTAAAATATATAAATAGAGATATTGCGAATATATTTAGCCATTTTATATTTTTTTTAATTGCAATAACTTATTTAACCTCATTATTATCAACAATTACGCTTATAATATTACAACTCATTAATATCAAGTTTCAATCTAATAAAATAAAAAAAATAAATAAATTTCTTTTTATAGGGTTTTATGTTTTTATATTGATGTTTGTTATTGGTTCATTGATAATGTTATTATTTTTTAAATAATATCTTTGAATTATAAATATGAAAAACACACAGAAATGGAACATGTTGGTAATTTTAATTATGGGGCAATGGGTACGGCAGTAGGGTTTTCAAAAGGATTTCTTGACAGGATGGCTGGACGACAGCAACAAAATGGCCATAACTATGATGAATCTTTTGGCGATTGGAGAGACAATCTTATTTATAAAAATAATCCTAATACATCCTGTGGTGACGATCCAATTGATCAATGCTATATAAATATGTGGATTGATTGGTATAATAATAATTATTGATTGTGAATTTTATAAAATTTTTTCCTATTTTAATATTTTTTGCAAGAAATTTTATAATTTTTAATATTAAAATTTCTAATTTTCCAAAAACAATTGCTTATACTTTATTTTTATTATCTGATTTTGTATATTTTTTTCTATTGCTAAGTACAATTCTATTTCCAATATTAAAATTAATTAATTTTAAATTTAAATCTGATAGAATTAAAAAAATAAATAAATTTTTTTGTTGGTTTCTATGTTTATACAGCAATACTCTTTCCTTTTTTAGTTGTTATGATAGTTGAACCAGAACATTCGTTGGGAAGCGGCATACTTTTATTTATTATTTTTTGTACTATATTTATAGTTTTAATTCCAATAATTATAATATATTTAATATTAAAAATTATTAATATTAAATATAAATCCAATAAAATTAAAAAAATAAATAAAGTACTTTTTTATGGTTTTTATATTTATATACTTTTAAATTCTATTTTTTTATTTTAAAATTTTAAAATGATCCTTCGATCAAGGCTACATAAACGAATGCATTGATTGGTATAATAGTTATTATTAATAAATTTAAGAGTTATTGTGCTTATTTCTTTTGTTCTATAGCCAATAGTTTTTTTCCTATTTTTATATTGAATCTTGGTTAAAACTTTTTCATTTCATCAAATTTAATAATTTTCTGCGTTGAAACATGTTTAATTTTACTGTCAGTAGTAATTTCAATTATTATATTAAAAATTATAAACTTAAAATTTAAATTTGCAGAAAATGCTAAAAAAGTTAATAGGATATTATTTATAAGTTTTTGTATTATTCTTATGATGTGTCTTTTTACTTTTGTAATAGATATATGGGAATGATTCTATAAATAGAAAGTAACTGGTTTATATCTTAAAAGTAGTAAGAACATAATATTTAGCTAGAATAGATAAGAAATCGTGAACGGGTTACAACCATTTCCTCGCCATTTCATAACAGCTAGTTCTTCTAAGCAACTAAAAAAGCGTTTCGTAAAATCTTTCCTGCTTAGATTATAAATTACAATAAATAAAATAGCTTAAACACAATATTATTAATCATTTAATAGTATTTTTAATGACAGAGAAGATAGGATTGTCCTCGTTTGCTTCGCAAACTTCGTTCGCACTTTGCAGACCAACAAGTTTGTGATTGCAAGTAAACTTGCATCACATCGGTTCCGTGTTTCAAACCCACGGTATCATGGGTTCTCATCCCAACCTAAGCTAGTCAAATACTTTATTTTTATATATTTATCTATTGTTATTTAATTGATGGCGGTGCGAAGGACACCTCCTTTTCTAACTCTATCGTATTATATCATAACTTTAATATAGTTAACAATTTCTGTCTTAGTTCATTGTTTTTTCTAATAAATATTTTTATAAAATTTTTAAATATTATATTCTACATTGATTTTTAATAACTCATTTTATTTTTTCAGTATACTTTTCTATTAGATTTTAATATTTTTATTAAACTCATGGTAAAAGTTAGGTAACACTTTTTGATTTCATCTTTATTAAAATAGTAAGTTAATAATTTTTACTATAATGAGAGATTTAAAAAAAGATATTTATTATGATAAAGATGATAATATTTTAAATATGCTTGATGGCAATGATAAAATTATAAATGTTATTTCTTTGGGTGTAATTCGTCTGCATTATAAAAATAATGAGAATTATAATAATAATCATATTTGTAATTATAATAAAAACAATATTAGCAATAATGGTCTTAATAATAATAGTAATAGTAGCTTTAACAATAACTTTGATAATAGTTCTAATAATATTGCAAACAATTCAAGGTATCTTTTTGAGAAATGACTGGAATTATAGTATTTGTTAGTTTAATACTAGAATGATTTATTTTTATAATTTTTATAATTTTTATAAATCTTATAAATTTTATAATTGTTTACTATCAAATCTATCCATTCAAATAATTCCTTTCTATTAAAATATTAATTATTTTATTAACTGCTTCCTCCGGTTTTAATTTAATTGTATTAATTATTATATCTGGATTTATAGGAATATTGTAAATAGCATCTATACCAGTAAAATTTTTAATCTCTCCATTTGCCACCTTTTGATATAATTTTTTTGGATCTCTTTTTTTGCATTCTTCTAAATCTGCCTTTACATATATTTCAAAAAAATCTTTATTTGAAAAAATATTATTTTTAATAAAATCTCTTATTTTATAATCGGGAGTTATAAAAGATGCTATGACTATTAAACCAGAATCATACATTAATTTAGCAACATGTCCTACTCTTCTTATATTCTCATATCTATCTTCAATAGAAAACCCCAAATCAGAATTTAAACCGAATCTTATATTATCACCATCCAATATAAAAGAATGTTTTCCCAAAGAAAACAATTTTTTATCTAATAGATTTGCAATTGTAGATTTTCCGCTTCTGGAAAGACCAGTAAGCCATAAACAACAAGGTTTTTGTTTTTTAATTCTAGCTCTATCAATTGCAGTAACATTAAATTTTTGACTTGAAATATTATTAGAAATAGGTATAATTTTTTGACCAATATTATAACTTCTAACCATACCGACACTAACTGTCATATTAGTAAATTTATCTATTAAAATAAAACTCCCTAATTCCCTATTAATATCATATAAAGTCATAGGAGTTTTCTTATTTAAATAGAAATTTGCATTAGCTATTTGATTTAATTTTAATGAATTTAAATTGCATTTTTCTTCTTTCAAAAATTCCATGTTATAAACAAAATTTAATTCTATACTAATGGTCATTGCAAAATTATTATAGAATTTAATTATATATTCTTTATTTGGATTTAATTCATCAAAGTCCATCCAAATTAAATCAGCAATAAACTCAGATAAATATTTTAATTCTGTAGAAAATTCAGTCAAATAATCTCCAGAACTAATATCTATATCATAATCAAAACTTAAACATACTATATCACCAACTTTTGCATTTTTTATTTTATTAAAAACTGTCTTATCATAATTTATTAAATCCATCTTATTTATAGCCACAATTATATTTTTTATACCAAACAGCGTTGTAATAAATGTATGCCTTTTTGCTTGTTCCAAAAGGCCATTTCTAGAATCCAATAACAATATAGCTAAATCAGCTGTAGAAGAACCAGTTGTCATATTCCCAGTATATTGAATATGTCCCGGTGTATCAGTAATTATAAATTTTCTCCTATCAGTTGAAAAAAACGATATGCAACATCAATAGTTATTCCTTGTTCCCTTTCAGCTTGTAAACCATCAACTAATAATGAAAAATCCAATTCCCCTTTGTTATTTAAATTTGAAAATTTTTTTGTATCTTTTTTTAATGACAATAATTGATCATCAAATATAGATTTTGAATCATAAAGCATTCTACCAATTAAAGTTGATTTTCCGTCATCTACTGAACCGCATGTGATAACTCTTAAAATATCTTTGTTAGAATAATTTTTTAAAATATCTATCATATAAATATCCACTTAAAAATTGATCAATTTAGTAATATCAAATATTATAATAGAAATAAGAACTAGTTATACTTTTTTGTTTTTTTCTATTAAACACAAAGTTTCTTTATAATTATCAATAAATATCTTTTTACTTGTTAACCTTTTAAGCCACAACTTTTCATATTTAAAACTATTTTCATATTTAGGACATGAAAAGATATAATTAATTACATCTTTATAATTATTTGTAATGATTTGTCCATTAATTGTAAAAAAACTTATTTTATAGTTTGAACTATCAAAATTATCATATATAATGTTTTTTATATTTTCAGAACAAAAATTAGATTCATCACAAAAATTATTAAAAATTATTTTATCATTAATACCAACTATTTTTCTATACAAACTATCTATGTTTTTAAAGTTATTTATTGACTTTGTTGTAATAAATATTTTTCCATAATCATTTAAATTATTTTTCATCCAATTAAAAATTTTTTTCAAATCCGATATGTGATATAAAACCTTTAAACATAGTATTATATCAATCTTCTTATCAAATTCTGGATAATTCATTCCATCAAGTAATTTAAAACTCAACCATTCCTCGTAATCGCTTATCTTTTTATTCTTTATAATATCAAAAGCATAATAATAATTATCTGGCCAATTGGATCTTAATTGATTAATAAAATAACCAGAACCACATCCTATATCCAATATAATTTTATTTTTTAATTCAGATATTAAAAAATTTGATATTAAATCTCTTCCAAAAAATTTTATATTTGAATTATTTTTTAAAAACTCACCTCTCTTTCTAATTCTATCAGAATTAGAATAGAGAGTTTTAACATAATCAATATCTAAATATCTATTAATCATTTTTCTATAACTAAACTATTGTTAAAAATCATTACATCTATAGCTGTTGTATAAAAAGTATATAAAGCATCATCTGGATTTCTACATATAGGCATTCCTCTTACATTTAAAGATGTATTTATAATCATTTCTGGAAAATTGTTGTTTTTTAGTGCATCAAATAATTTTTCAAAAAATATATTGTTATTTATAGTTTGAACTCTACAAGTGCCATCAATATGAATAACTGGTTGTAATATTTTTTTATAATTTTCTTTTACTTTAAAAACAAAAGACATATAAGGTGCACTTTTAAAACTTTTATTTGAAATATCAAAATATTCATGCAATTTATTTTCTGGTACAATAACACCATATGGCCTAAACCATTCCCTATATTTTACTTTCTCATTCAGATATTTTATTATGCCTTTTTGAGTAGGCATAGCCAATATAGTCCTATTTCCAAGTGCACGAGGACCACATTCCATTTTATCATTAAAGATAGATACTACTCGTTTATTAATTAAATTAGTAATAACAATATTTATTAAACTATCAATATCGCTAATTTCTTTATATTTTATCTTAGAATTAATTAGAATATTCTTTATATGATTGCAATCAAATTTTTCGCCTAAAAATGCCGTTTCGGTATATTTTGGTAATTTTGAATAATATTTGTGATATAAGTAAACCGCAGCTCCAATACTACAACCAGCATCGTTTGGAATAGGCGGAATAAAAAAATTGCAATCTTTAAATAAATTAACCAATTTACCATTTACTACACTATTTTGAGCCACGCCACCAGTAATAACTATATTTTTGTTAATATTACTCAGATACTTTATTTGATTTATGACTATTTTCTCCGTAATTTCTTGTAAAGAATTTGCTAAATCAAATTCATCTTGTGAATCATGATTTTTTGTAATTATATTTTCTCCAAATATTTTGTAAAAAACATCACTAAGTCTTTGAGCTGAAGGTTTATAACTTCTTTCCAATAAAATATTATTTGAAATTCTAAAAATTCCATTATTATATAATTTTATGTTTTTATGAAAAAAATCACTATATTTGTTAGTCCCAAAACTTGCTAATGCCATTACTTTACCGGACCCATTTTTTCTATTAAATCCCAAATATTCAGTAATCGCTCCATATAAATAACCTATTGAGTGAGGATCTTTTTGTATAAGCAACCTTTTTGTTGTTACTTTGTCGTTTATGATCTTCCATTCACTACATAGAGTAGAAACAGACTCACCAATACTATCGTTGGAAATTACTATACCATTTTTTTGCTTTGAAGCATAAATTCCATACCAAATGTGAGCTTCATGATGCGGAATATAGTGTATTTTTGCATTTTTCATACCCAAAGTAAATTTGAGTGCATTGGCTTTAATATAAAAATTAACAACCCAAAACAATTCATAAAAAAATCTTCTGTTTGTAAGTTTTTTTATGTTTAATAACCATGATATAGGATTATTATTGGTAATATAGCTAATTAAACTTAATTTCTTACTAAAATAAAAAGCAATGTCCGTTACATTACTTGAATCAATATTTGCTTCATTTAAACAATATCTTACAGCATATTTTGGTAATTCAGAAGTATTTTTTTGTCTATTAAATCTTTCTTCTTCAGAAAAAGCTATTAACTCACCATTTTTAATTATAGCAGCCGAAGAATCATGTTTAAAAGCTGTAATACCAACTATTATTCTATTTTTCATATTTAGTCTCCTTCTATCGTTATTTTATAATTTCTTTTTATATCTTCTATAAGATCCAAATTATTACTGATATTTATAATTTTTATTTTATAGATATCAATCAACTTTTTATAAATTCTTAATTTGCTTTCAGAAATTTTATTATTTGTCCCAAAAGTATTCAAATAAAAAATATTTGTACAGCCTATAAACAATAATTCTTTTAAGCAATCAATACATGGTGCCAATGTTATATACATCGCAAGATTTTGATATTTTTTTTCATTATTAATAGAAAGTATAGCCATTTTTTCAGCATGTAATGATAATGATTTTCTTATTTCCCTATTAATATCAACAGAACTATCTTTTGCAAAAATATAATTAAAGCCACTAGCGATAATTTTTTTTCATCGCCTAAAACTAAAACACATCCAACTTTTGTAATTGGATCATTGGATTTTTTAGAAATTTCTATCGCTTTTTTAATATAATATTGAGAACTATACATACACTAAATTATACTACTGTAAAAATTATCATTAAGATTTAATACATCAATAATTTCACTGTCAACGTATTTTGATAAAATATTTTTATCAAAATCAATCATACTATCTTGTTTTTTTAATAATTTATCTATAAATTTTGATATACCACCATTATCATTTACATATTTTCTCCAAATATCGTTTCTTTTTGCAAATGTCTCCTCTACTCTGTATTGTAAATCTTTTTTAGATATATATAACAATATATTTTTTATTTTTAAATTAGTAATTAATTCTTCGTTTTCAATAAACAATTTTTCATTTAATAGACCTTTAGAATAAAAAGTTGCAAATAGCCTTTCCACATATATATGCATTATATCTTTTGAACTAAAAGGTGAATTTATGTGAAAATTATTTAAAGATTTTATAATATTAAGAATATCAATAATATGTTTAGCAACCAAATTTAAGTCAGTTTTTTTTCCCTCAAAAAATCTTTCTGTAAAATGTTCAGATATAAAAAAGTTAGAATATTTATATCTGCCATCTTCAATAACCCTCTTCTGTATATTCTGCAATAGTGTTGTTTTTCCAGTATTACTGATTCCATCTATAATTATATTACTCATGATATTATTATATAGTTTTTATTAATAAAATTTTTTTAATCCAATTAGCAAAATCTGTATCAAATGATAAATCTTCATCATTAATACTTAAGTTATTTCTTATCTTATTTTCTAAAAGTTGCAACTTATCAAATTCTTTTATATTTTCAATTCTTGGAATATTATATAATTCAGAATCAAAATTATTATTTTTATCATCTAAAATTTTTTTAATTTTTTTATAATTATTACTATAAATATGCATGCTATTAGCATTATGATAATAATGACCAATCTGTAATTCTGGAAAAAATTCTTTTAATTCAACCAACATTTTCTCTTGCCATAATGTAAAGATAATTACATCATAGCAAAATCCCATAAACAAATCATTACTTCTCATATTTACAATTAAATGTAATTTATTATCTCTTATCAAAAATTGTAAAGAGACAGTACATGGTAAATCCTTGGTTGATAAACTTAAATGATTTGCCGAACAAATTAAAATAATTGATCTTCTTGAAGATTTATCTTTTATTAATTCTTGCTTCGCATATTGCCATTGGTTTATTTTATCACTAGTAAAACTATTATAAATAATACTTCCATATGATGAATTAGAATTAATTCCATTATCACTTATTTTGTTCCAAAACTTTGAATAATAGGAAATTTCATTTAATAAATTTGACGCTCGTTCATACCACAGAAATTCACCAACTAAATAATGTAAAGATATTTCTCTATGTTTATTTAAAACTATTCTGTCAAATGGATTTAATAATTCTAAGTTGATATTTAATATTTCTCTAGTTTCCTTGCCCCTAGGATTTGTAACATATTCAGGATTTTTAATCAAATCCTCAGCTATGCTTAAAAAAGCTTCATTTACTGAATTAGATATATAACTTCTCATTTTCTCTAATAATATTGTTCATAATAAGTGAATTTTCTTTTTCTAATAAATTAAAATCATAATTATGTGGAAACATTACTTTTTTTGAATTAGAATATAAACAAGAAATTAAAAAAAACAACTCATATTTTTTAAACAGAATTTTTAAATTTTCTCTGGGAAATATATTTGATAAAAAATTTTCTAAAATTTCTTTATATAAATTCTTTAAAAAAATTTCCTCAATTATTAATCCAGTCGTCGTTACAAACTGAGCTAAATCACTTAGGAAGAAAGAATTAACAACGTAATCAAAATCTATCATAAATATTTTGTCATTTTTAACCATCCAATTTGAATATTTAGAGTCTTTAAAAACCGATAAAATAAAATTATTATAAAAATCATTAGTTAAATATAATTCATTGGACTTTGATAAATTATAATAAGTTTTTAAATTTTTAATTGAACCGTTGATATAATTTTCTTTAATTTTTAGCTCTTCTGACTTTGGTATTTGAATTATTTTATCACTATTTTGAAAAATATTTGATAAAATCATAATTAAATATTTAAAATCTTTAGTTGAAATTTTCCTGGTTTCTTTAATCAGTTCATACGTAACAGTTTGCTTTTCAATATTACAGCAAATACATTTACAAACATTGAATCCCAAATTTTTAAAAATATTATAAAAATATATTTCATTATTAAATCTATTTTTTTCATAAAAAGATTTTATATATTTTTGCATAATATTTCTAAATCCTGTTGTAATTTTTTAACTTGAATCTTTGGACTATAAACACCTAACAAAAGAATTTGTTTTCTCAAGAGATTAACTAATTCTTTATTGTTTAGAGTTTTGAGAAAATTTATTTTTTTTGTTTTTTTAAATCCATCATGGACAATAAATGCTTGCAATACTAAATTTTCTATAAAATTATATTCACTTGGAATGAGTGGAATAGTTAAAGTAGATATTGCTTCAAATATTCGCTGTGTAATTTGTCCACTTTTATAATATCTATCCGGCGCAATCAATACTGTAGCAAATGATTTTTTATATACTGAAAAAATTTCAGAAAAAGCCAAACGATCTTTAAAAATTACGTTTTTAAACTTTAATAAATTTTCTTTATAGATACTTTCATACTTAGTCCAATTTCCATAAACATTTGTATCTGTTGCCAAATACAATGCCGCTTTATTTATATACTTATCAAATGATTCATCTCTTTCATATTGGTTGCCAATATATACTAAGTCATAAATCCTACTTGTCTTATCATAATTAGCTAACATATTTAAGGAATTTTCTCTTAATGTATCATCAAATGAAAATAACAATTGTTTTTTCCAGCCACTTTTATTCCAAGAACTTTCATACACAATACTAGCATAATATGGTTTTGATGATAGTTTTTGATCTTTATCCCATATAATTATTGGAATATTTTTTTTAGAATAAAAATCTATCAACTCATTTTGTCTATCAAGATCTGGTGTATAATTCTTATCATTTCTTGCAATACCACAATTCCTATTTGGTATACTCCATCTATATTCAAGAAAAAGTGCATCTATTTCAGGAAAACCGTCAGAAAACGATATATTATTAACTTTTATATTTTCATTATTTTCCACTAGATCCCTATTTTTTTGTAGGCAAATTACAATATTATCATTTTTTATAATTTCTTTTAAAAATGGTAACCTATGTATCCTACCACCATCTGGAGTATCAACTATTCCAGTTCCCAAAAAACCCCAAAAACTATATCCTATTTTCATTTTTTAATATTTTTATTTTTATAATCTTTTTTAAATTCTTCATTTCTGCTTATTATATTTTTTATAAATTTTGCATTATAATTATTTTTTTTCATGGTACTTATAATTGCTGGCAAATCTTTATTAAAGCATTTACTATCATAAAATGGATAATCTTCATATACAAAAGTATGAGATTTATTAATTCTTGGATCCAAGCAAAATAGCTCTCTTAATACATTATAATTAATATTAAGTTTCTTCGCTATCCTATAAAATTCGTTACAAAAAACAACTTTACAGGCTAAAAATGAATTTTCCATATATTTACACAATTCTGCCGTTGTGCTGTCAACTTGATACATGGTAAAAGTAGCGGGTTTGACAAATTGATATAATTGAGAAACTTTAAATGTGTCATTACTATCACCACCTAAGATTACAAAATCGTAATTAACCCTTGCATGTTGTGTATTACCATCATATTCAGGACTAAAAATAATATGCTTATTATACTTCTTTTTAAACAACGTTGTTGTTCCTGGAGGTATCGTTGATTTTATTACATAAATGTTTGCTTTTATATTTTTTATAACATCTGATACCTCATCTAAATTTGCACTACCATTTTTATTCATTGGTGTTGGTACCGCAATAAAACAAAAATCGTATGTTTTATCAAGTAAATCTATATTAGACTTAAACTCATCATTATACTTATCGTAACAATCTGCCCAAGTAAATATATTTTTTAAATTGTGTCCAACAATTCCAATTCCCACTATTATAACCGAAGGTTTTTCAAAAATTTGTTCCATATCTTCTACCATTAATAAATAATTTATAATTAAGCATTTTACAAAAATACTATTTATATTGTAATTTATAACCTAATGTTTTATTAATTTTTACAAAATTATCACTAAATTTTTTATTACATTCATCACTTCTTCTTTTGGCTCTCTTTTTCCAATTATCACCAATTTCATTTGGTAAAATAATTTTACATTTTATATTTAACCAT
>CALXXG010000189.1 GCA_944392625.1 uncultured Rickettsiales bacterium | reverse complement strand
CTTTATTCTCACAACACAAGTATAAGAAGTATTCAAAGTGTTTTAAATAAATATTTTGATACCAATATAGCATATAATGTTATAGATAATTGGATTAAAACATCATATAATTTACTGAATTATGATATAAAAAGATCAGATAAAAAAGAAAAACCTAGAACAATAGAAATAATTGAACTTGATGAACTTTATACATACTTTTACGATTTAAAAAAAAAGAAAGAGAAAATGTCAAAGTATGGGCTGCTATTGATAGACAACGAAATAAAATTATTTCATATCAAATAAGCAAAGACAGCGACAACACTGAGAATATAACATGCAGAAAGCTTTTAAACGAAGTTATTTATGATAATAATACCAATACCAAAAACAATTATAATCAAGAAAGAAACAAAATAAATATTATAGCAAGCGACGGAAACTGGAACTATCACAGAATAATCAAATGCAACCACAGAAAAGTTGTAAAAATCATCAAAGACAAAAAAGGGAAACCAATAAAAGACAACAACAATAAAATAAAAAAAGAAATAACCCTCAAAACCTACAACAATACCAAAAGCAAATATTTTATTGATTGTGACAAACACATAATAGACAAAGCAGAAACAACATTAATCGAATGCAAATGGTCTAGCCTAAGAGGAAGATTCGCTAGATTTACAAGAAAGACAAAATCTTATTCAAAAAGTTTTAAAAACCTATGTAATGCTGTATTTATTTGGATAAACAGAGATTTTTACTTAGAAAATATTAAAAGATATGCAAGGATTATTTGAAAGAGAGAATATGGGGCAGTATGTTGTTATTTAAAATCATTAAAAAATAAAATTTCTGTTGATTTTATTATTAGCCTTTGTTAAGAAAATATCTAGAAAATTATCTATATTATATGCTGATAGTTTGTTGGGATTATGATGGAACACTTGTAAGTTCTGAATTAATTTATAAAAATATTTTTACTAATTATCTTAAAAAAAATGGGTATGTTATTAAAAATATTGACGATGAATATTATTTTTCAAAATATGCAGGAAAGCATCCTTTTACTGTATTGGAACAGTTAAAATATGATGGATATGTTGATAAAAACACAGAAATCAATGTAAATGAATTGAACTCAATTTTTCAAAAGGAATTAAGCAGTAGCAATGATTTATTATTAACTGATGGAATATTGGATGTTTTAAAAAAAATAAAAAGCTATAAAAATACTTTTATGGCTATAGTCACATCAACCTATAGAATAGATTTTGAGGCTAAATTTAATAATCCATCAGTTAAAGAACTAAAAAATTTTTTTGATATAAATAAAAATGTATACATTTGCGGTGAAGTTGGCACAAAACAATTAAAGCCAAACCCTAATGGCTATTTGTTTGCCTATAATGATATAATTAAAAAGCTTAATATGACTGCAGATAAAAAAAACCATTTCGTTATGGTTGAAGATTCAATATCTGGTTGCAAATCTGGCGCTAATGCAAAAGAATTATTGAAGGATAATGCTGATTGCAAAGTTATTGGATATGTTGCATCAAATAAGTTTGTGAATACTGAAGACTTAAAAAATGTTGGTGCGGATATTATTTTAAAAACATCATCAGAACTAATTAATTTTCTAGATAAAATGGCGGAAAAGAATTAATTTATTTCTTGACTAAATATTTAAATTTTTTTAAATTTCTATCAAATAATTAAAAAATATTATGAAAGTAGAAATTAAAAGATTGGATGGTAATGATCTACAATTGCCATCCTATGAGACTCATAAAAGTGCCGGCATGGATTTACGAGCTTGCATTCAAGAAAATATTGTTATTAGACCTGGTGAAAGAAAACTTATAAAAACCGGTATATCTATAGCTTTGCCAGAAAATTTTGAGGCTCAGATAAGACCGCGCAGCGGATTGGCTTTAAAAAATGGAATTACTGTTTTAAACTCGCCCGGAACAATTGATGCTGACTATAGAGGGGAAATCGGTGTGATTCTTATAAATTTAGGAACAGAGGATTTCATTGTTGAAAGGGGTATGAGAATTGCACAAATGGTAATATCTTCAGTTGTTCAAGCTGATTTAATTGAAGTTGAAGAATTGGATGAAACAAAAAGAGGAAAAGGAGGCTTTGGTTCTACAGGTGTTTAAAAAAATTATTTTAACTATTGCATTATTTTTTGCTTTTTTTAATTTTGCATCAGCAAATAATAGTGAAGCCACTATTTTAAATGATATTGAAACATATTTAAACAATATTAAATATTTGCATGCAAATTTTATTCAGGACGATATTACAAATTCTCAATTGTCAGAAGGCGTATTTTATCTATCGAGACCTGGAAAATTAAGAATAGATTATCAAAATCCTTTTGAGGCAAGTCTATATACATACAATAGAACCACAACCTATTATGATAAAGAACTTGACGAAATCAGTAATATTAGAACTGCAAGCACTCCATTACAATTTTTACTAAGAAAGAATATTAATTTTAAGGATAAAGATTTTTCTGTTACAGATGTTGAAGAAAACGACAATGAAATATTAGTTTCATTCGTTCAAAATAATAAAGAAGATGAAGGAAAGCTAGTGCTAAAGTTTACAAAAAATCCATTAAGTTTATCTTCAATAAAATTAATAAACGGATTAGACCAGGAGGTTGAAATGATATTATTTAATCTTTCAACTGATACTATAGAAGATTCTATATTTAGATTTAAAAACCCAAGGTTAAAAAGAAAAATATAAATTATTGATTATTTAGTTTTGTATTTTAGATTTTATATTAAGAAAAAATTGTAATAAAAATGTTTAAAAAAAATTATTTATTTATTTTATTTCTTTTGTTGATTGTTTCCTGTTCAACGGCCAATAAAAATAATCAACTTTTTATTCAATTTTTATCAAGAGAAAAATATATGCTTGAGCAGGAGCCGAACAGAGTATTTAATCCAGGTTCTGCAATGCTAATAGCTACTTTACCGGATAACATTGGAAATTTTAAATCATCAGGAGAAATAAATGATTTTGAAATGCTAAACAATGGCAGCGGATATTCAAAAAGATATGTAAATAATAAAATAGGCAAAGGCTATTGGATAGACATTTTTTCATATCATGCAAGACAACCGCAGATTTCTGACGACATAGATAATGAAATAGTAAAAACTGTTTATAACAATGCAAAAAATGATATTTTAAATTCTCATGCAAATTCTAAAATTTTGGGAGAAAATCTTATAATTTTTACAACTCCAGATGGAAAAACTTTAAAAATGAAAGAGCTTATTTTTACATATTACAATCAAAATGAAAATACCTATGTAAAGAGCTATATGTATTTTGGCACGAGTCTTGATTCATTTTTTAAGGTAAGAATAAGCTATAATGCCAATATAGGCAGTGAAGAATTTTTATTTAGTGAAAAAGAACATATAATCAAATATTTTTGCTATTACTATATTAATAGCATGTCTTTAAACGATTTTACTATTTATAAAAAATCTAATTCAAATAATCCTATTAAAATACAAATAGTAAAAAAATAAATTAAAATATAAATGCTTTTATTTT
>CALXXG010000188.1 GCA_944392625.1 uncultured Rickettsiales bacterium | reverse complement strand
AATTAAAAAAATAAAAATAAATAAAATAGTTTCTTCTGATTTAAAGAGAGCTATGGAAACAGCTGAGATTATTGGTAAAATTTTAAAATGCAACAGCTTTGAAATTGATAAAAGAATAAGAGAATTTAATTATGGAGCACTAGAAGGAATATGTAGAGATGAACTTACATCTAAAACTTGGGAAATATTTAATAATCATCCAGAAAAATTAAATGCAGAATCAGTTTACGATGTTTTTTTAAGAATAAAAAGTTTTTTTGAAAATTTACAAAACGATTATAATGATAACTTGCTTATTGTCGCTCATGACGGATCTTTAAGAGTTATAAAATATTATCTTGAAAACAAAATTTTTGATAAAGACAAATATTTTAAATTCTACAAAGATTTAAAAATTAAAAATGCAGATATTTTTGAGTGGAAAAACGGCGTTGATAATGCTGTTAATCTTTTGAAAAATTAAATATAGATTTTTGTGCAAATGGTAAAGAATATATAATTAATAATAATGTAATCTTTTCTAAAACTAAAGAAAGCTTTAATGTCAATGATAGGAAAGATAATATTAAAACATGATAATAAGTATAAATAGCGAATTATTTATTAAAATTCTCTTGCTTTTTACAACTAATAATTTATATTAATCATTGAATAATTATCATATGAACCCATAAACGGTCTTTTATAACTAAATTATCATATATTATAATTTTTTTATAGCTTGATGTAAGAAAATAATTTAATTAGTAAAATTCTAACTCTACTTTTACTTTGATTTTTGTCGTCATTTAAACTTGCAATATTTATATATTACTTCGTTTAAATTCCTAAAAAATCTTTGTAAAAGCGAGTTATAATTTGATAATTTAATTATAAAAGACCTTATTTGTGGTCTGAAAACCATTCGGTAAGCGGTTCTAAATATTTTTAAGGACTATTGTATATGTTATTCATATATAATATTGTAATATTTAAAGTCGATAAAAATAATTGGTTTAATTATTGTCCTTACAATAATGGAACCGGAGGATATGGCTATGTCCAGAACTCCGGTTTTATTACCGTTTGTTTAAAAACCATTGACTGTCTAGACGCAGTATTTTCAGCCTCCGGTTCACGGGTTCAGAACCAATGGCTAAAAAATCATGAAAAATATAAATAATTTTAAAAATCTATCTAAAGATAGACATGCTATCAATGTAAATAATCTTCTAAAAAAATTTCATTATTTAGATATAAAAAATTGTTTGAATATTGGAGGTGAATATGATGGAAGAATTTAATGAGATAACTTTAAATAACCCCAATATTTTAAACAAAATAGAAAAAGAAGATAATAGTAAGCCACTAATTTCTATTATTGTTCCAATATATAATTCAGAAAAATATTTATTTAAAACTATAAGTTCAATTATAAATCAAACTTTACTAAATATTGAAATTATATGTATAGATGATTGTTCTACAGATAATTCTTTAAATATTATTAAAAATTTTGCAAAAATTGATAATAGAATTAAAAATTTTTCAAACGAAAAAAATAGCGGTGTATCATTTACTAGAAATGTTGGATTAAAAAAGGCAAAAGGAAATTTTGTAATGTTTATAGATTCCGACGATATTGTAAAAAATGATTTTTGTGAACAAATGTATAAACATATAATAAATAATAAATCAAATTTGGTTATTTGTGATGCTGAAACAATCCTAGATTCAGGATTTAATTCAAAAACTAGAGAAGTAAATTTAAACAGAAATTATGCTACATTAACATCGCATATGCTCTGGAATAAAATTTTTAGAAAAGATCTAATAGATAAATATAAATTGGTTTTTCCAACTGATATTAAAGGAGGTGAAGATGTCTATTTTACCATATGCTATAAATCTATTTGTGATAACAAAGTTGACATATTAAATAAAAAATTATACTGTTATTTAATAAGAGAAAATTCTTTAATGTCAACATCATCTTTAAAGGATAATGAACAAATGTTTGATTGTTTCAAAATATCAAATCATATATATAATTTTTTTAGAACAAATGGAAAAAGAAATGAAGTTTATGATATTTTTTTTGCAAACATAAAATTTGGAATATCAAAATTTACTGAAAAAAATTACAATAAAGTTGCAAATATAATATATGATATGATAAAAGAAAAACCAGAAATAAAAATAGACCATGATTGTTTTATTGTTAATGATAAAAAATTTTATATAAAGCAAGAAGTATTTGACAAAGTAAACAATTTATATAATCTTAAAAAACAAAGAATAAATTTTTACCAATAAAAAAGATGTTTATGTATAAGAATAACCATTATCTAATTTCAATAATAATCCCAGTATACAATGTTTCACCATATCTAATAAAATCTATAAACTCTGTTAGAAGCCAAACACTGCAAGATATTGAAATTATTTGTGTTGATGATGCTTCAACTGATAATTCTCTATCAATTCTAGAAGATTTTGCAAAAATTGATAATAGAATAAAAGTATTAAAACATGATAAAAACTTGGGTGTTTCGTGTGCAAGAAATACAGCATTAGAGATTGCTAAAGCTGACTATTTGATGTTTTTAGATCCTGATGATTGGTATGAGCCTACGATTTGTGAAAAAATGTATAATAAAATACATAACAGTAATTACGACGTTGTTGTATGCAATGTTGCGATTACTGTATCTGATGATATGAACGGAAGAAATAGGGGGTATACAAATGAAAAAAATTATGCTACAATAAACAATTCTTGGTCTTGGAATAAAATCTTTAAAAGAAAAATAATAGAAGAATATAAAATTAGATTTCCAGAAGGGCTGCTAGGTGAAGATGCCTATTTCAAAAATTGTTATTATGCGGTATCAAATAGACAAGTTGGTATTATAAATGAAAAACTATGCAATTATTTTGTGAGAAAAAATTCATTAATGAGTGCTTTTGATACTCTAGATAATCCAGCAGTTTTTGATTGTTTTAGCATTGGCGAACTTACATATAAATTTTATAAAGAACATGGTTATTTAGGCGAAGCATATCAGCATTATTTTAAAAGTATGGGAATAGGTATTAAGTTTTTAAGTGCAAAAAATTATGATAGAGCTGTTGACATAATTTGCAATTCCCTAAAACAAAAAAGAGAAATTAGAATTAAAGATAAATGTTTCTTTGTAAATGGTAAGGAATATACAATTAATAATGATGTAGTATTTTCTAAAATTAAAGAAAGGTTTAATGTTCGTGATAGGGAAATATAAAAACAATTATTAAAATAAATAATTCAAATTATATTTGTTAATTGAATTAATATTGGGATTATGAAACCATGAGTAAAAAATTACCACAAAATGTAATTATGGCTTGGGATGGAATGGAAATTGAAATTTAGTGGTTTGAAATAATAAAATCGTAAATTTCTTTTGAGATTTTTGATATTATATTTGCGTTTTCTTTGTCGGTTTCTTCTGATTCGGAAATAAAAATTGATAAAAAATAAATGTCCCCGTTTGCTAAAATTATAAAACCGCTGTCGTTGTCTGCAATTTTTATTCCGTCTTTGTTGCGGTCTGATGAACCTGTTTTATGTCCGACTATTGTATTTTTTGGCAATAGGTATTTGATTTTGTCGCTGCCGGTGTTTGTATTAATCATTGTTTGAATTAAAAAATCTTTGTATTTTTTGTTGAATAAATTTTTGTTATAAAAAATGTCAAGCAGGTTGACTATTTCAATTGGTGTTGATGTGTTTGAGTACTGTTTTGTGGTATCTGTGTGCATGTCATCTTCTGTGGAGAGAATTTGAAAATTATATATTCCTAAAGTTCTGATGTATTTGTCAACTTGGTCAATTCCGCCAATGTAGTCTATAAGTATGTCGCATGCGTTGTTGTCGCTATAAGAAATTGTATATTTAATTAGCTCGGCAAGTGAAATTTTAATATTGTTAATGCCGTATTTTTCGCGTAGTGGGCTGTAGGTGTTGTCTTTAATCTTGCGTTTGTCTATATTTAATATGTGATTTAGTTCTATGTTGTTTTTGCTCATATAGTTTAAGGTGGCTAAGGCTACATGAAGTTTAAAAACGCTTAATAGTGGAAAATTTTCATTTCCGTTTAGGCTAAATATTATTTCATTATTAAATTTTACAGCTATACCAATTTTTGCGTCTTTGTTTTTTATTATTTTATTTATATTTGTTTGAAGTTGTTTGATGTTGTTTGGTTTTTTATCGCTGTATAAAATTATTAATATTGATGCCATTAGTGCTAAATAGCAAAATATAACTATAAAATATTTTTTAAAGAATTGCATAAAGAATTATTTGTATTTTGTTATAATATTTATTTGTAAATTTATTATTATTTTTTACCACAAAGTCAATTAGAAATATTTATTTTGAAATCTTTTTTATTCTTTTCTTGTAATTGAATTTTGATTTTTTAATATATGGATAGATATATTAATTTGAACTATATAAATGAAGACATACGAAGAGATAAAACCTTTATATGATAAAATTTTTCATGGCTTTAATGGCTATGGAATAAGTTTGCTTGAGAAGGAACAGAGACAAAATAAGGAACCTATATTTAGGGATATTCTATATGGTGAGGTTTCCTTGGAATTGCTGTATGCTTTGTATGTTTTGCCACCAATAAACGAATATATTAAAAATTGCAAAATTTTTTATGATTTAGGTTCCGGCATTGGAAATGCTGTGATTTCAAGCTATCTTACTGGTGCTTTTGAAAAATGTGTTGGCGTTGAACTGCTTGATACTTTATATGCAACGTCAAATAAAGCGTTTGAAAGGTTGATTGAGTTTGATAAGAATGCTAGGAATAGAGTTAAATTTTTGCATGATGATATTTTAAATGTTAATTTTTCGGATGCTGATATAATTTTGTTTTGTTGTCCAACAAAGAATGAAGAACTTAGGAGCAAGATGGAAAACAGGTTTAAAATATTAAAAAATGGAGCGATTATAATGTCTCTTATCCACAGGTTTGAAAATGAAAAAGATTTTGAATTGCTGGATGCGAAGTTGGTTAGAGTTGCTTGGGGTGAAACTCCTTTGTTTATATATAAAAGGTTGTAGTTATGGAAGGCTTGGTTAATGATTTTTTGATGTATCTTGCTACGGAAAGGATGGATTCAAAAAATACTATAATATCCTATAGAAATGATTTAAATAGTTTTTTCTTTTTTATAAAAAATGTTTTAAAAAAAGATCTTTCAATAACTACATTGGAAGAACTGCAACATGAAGATTTTAGAAAATGGTTGAGCTATAAAAAAAGCAAAGAGTATGAAAATAGTTCAATCAAACAAAATTTGTCGGCTGTAAAAAGTTTTTATAAATTTTTGATGAGGGAAAATAAATTAAAAAATTCTGTTATAACAATTTTAAAAGGACCTAAGGCAAAAAAATCTGTGCCTCGTGCTGTGGATAAAGAAAATATTGACAGAATTATGGACTGTATATATGATATGCATAAGGATGAGTGGCAGGCGGAAAGAGATATAGCTTTGTGCACATTGATATATGGGTGTGGTCTCAGAATTTCTGAAGCTTTAAATATTAAGGCTAGAGATTTTTTGAGAAATAATGATGTTATAACAATAGTTGGAAAAGGCAATAAAACTAGAAGTTTGCCTGTATTGCCTATAGTAAAGGAGAGAATAAAAAAATATATAAATATTTGTCCATATACTATAATGCCGGATGACTTTTTGTTTAAATCTGCCAGGGGATTGAAGTATTCGCCAGTGCTGTTTGAAAAACTAATACAAAATATAAGGATAATGCTTGATTTGCCGAATGATATAACTCCCCATGCGTTTAGACACTCATTTGCAACCCATCTGCTGTCAAATGGTGCAGATTTAAGAAGTATTCAACAGCTGTTGGGACACAGCAGCCTTTCAACAACACAAGTGTATACTAAGGTTGATAAAAAAAGGCTGTTGGATAGCTATAATAAATTTCATCCAAGAGGTTGACTATTTATTTTTATTTTTTCTTTTTCTTTTTGCAAGGTCTCATATTCAACCCATTTTGCGACTTTTAAAAATCTGAAGTATGCTAAAGATACTGACATTATAAAACCAAACCAGCCATTTGTAAATTGTCTTTTAATTATATAATATCTAAAAAATTGGTATGGCATTTCAAAAATTAATCTAAACTTTGAATATCTTTTGCCGGTTTTAGACATAGTTATGACTAATTGATCAGTATACATATTAAGTTTAAACCATGTTTGATATAAACTTACATAAGAATAGTGATATATTATATTCTTTAATTTTTTAATAGGAAAAGCTTCTTTTATAAATACGATTCTATCATTGGTTAAATCATCGGGCATTGTTGCTACTCGTCTGTCATAAATTCTTATTAATGTGTCGCCCCTTGAAAGAAGTTTTGGTTTTTTGTCTCCT
>CALXXG010000187.1 GCA_944392625.1 uncultured Rickettsiales bacterium | reverse complement strand
GTTATAATCATTTAAATCAAATATTTTTTTAATTGTTAATTTTATTAAATCCGGATTGCTTATATTTAAAAATATTTGTTTATTATCTTCTATACTAAAATTGTTTAATAATAATTCTATAATTTTTTCGTTGTTAATTTTATTTTGAATAAAGCTTTTATCATTAAGTAGATTTATTACAATAGATTTAATATTTATGTTTTCCATTGTTAATAATTTATTTTGAATTTCTGATACATCATTAATTAAAGCGCATTTAAAAATTGACTGGAAATCATTAATTTTGCCACTTGGCAATATATTGTTTAATAGTGTATCGTTTTTATATGATAATAGTGTTTTTAAATCTTCATCTGAATATTTAATATTTATATTGTTTTGTTCTATAGTTTTTAGTAATTGATTTATTATATCTTGGTTATTTAAATATTTAATTGCACATATTAAATCTTCTTTATTTTCTTCCGTAATAATGGCTCCGCGATTTATTAACTGCCTGCATAATTCTATATCTTTATTGTTTATTGCATAAAATAAAGGACTTTTTCTTGTTTCATTATCTAGAAAATTAACATTAATATTATCATTTACATTTCCTGTTTGCTTAATAAAGAAATTAAATATCTGTGAATTTTTTTGCTATTTATAATATTTAAAATTGTTTTATTATCTATATTAATCTTGCTTTTGCAAGTTTTAAGTAAAGAGTCAAACATTTCTATGCTATTACTTTCAGCAATATTCTCTATTAGCTTTTGATAATTCGTATAATTTCTATTTTTTATTATTTCTAATAATTTCTTAAATACTTCAATATTTTTATTTTTAACAGAACATATAATAGCATCAACTTTATTATAATGCGATCTTACAGCCATTATATCAGCACCTTGACTGATCGCTTTTAGCGCTAATTCTGTATTGCTATTATCTAATGCACTAAATAATATTTCCTCAATAGTTTTTTCTTGTGTATTATTATTTCCTTTCATATTATTATTATTTGTTAGTACAATATATTATTATACCAAAAATAAAAAGACTGTCAAGATAAAAATTTTCTAATTATGCAATAGTTTAATAGATTTAGTAAAAATAATTTAGACTATAAAATATATTATAGTAATAATAGGATAGAAATAATAATGTTAAAATAAATAATAATAAATTAACTTTATTTATTTCTATTTAATAGCCTATGGACAAAGTTTTCCTGACTGAAGAGAAAAAAATAAAAAATGGAAGTTATTATATCGTGCTTTTAAAACAAAAAGCAAATGTATCTTTGATAATGCACTGATGTTAAAGTTTATCAAAGAAAAATGAAAGACCACCAGCTAAGCTGTTGGTATGACTTTATATAAAATTACTATTAAAATATATAATATAATTTGTCATTACTATTATTATAACTTTTATCCTGTTGTTGAACAAGATTTGTGTAATAATATTCATTGTTATTAAAGTATTTTGATACACATTTATTAAAATTGCTAATTTTATTCTGACCATTAGGTATTTTTGATAAATAATCTTTAAATTCACCTATCAAATCAAATGGAGCTGCCATTGCAAAAGTTCCACAATTTCCAATTGAATATAAATCTGCATAAAATGTGTCTGAATCCTTACAGGCTATAATGTTGTAAACTTTATTTCTAACCGATTTGTCGCAGCAGTCAAATAATAGTATGTGCTGATAAACACCTATAAGTTCTTGTTCACTTATTTTTGGGTTATCATATTTGTTTTTTTGTTTTGAAAGATAAAATGATTTATCTAAAATATAATTCATTATCTCTGACTTTTTCTTATTGGTAAAGTATGAAATGTCATTTATTACATACATAGCATACATAATATTTTGAAAATTATTTGTATTTTCTAATATATTTCTAACGTCAATCGCTGCAAAATTATTATTTTTTATTAATTCTTTTGCACTCATATATTTAGATGCTGTATTAAAATCCATATTTTTTAAAGTTTTTGTTAAGCTGATATAAATATATTGCAAAAACATAAATATGTCAAATAGTTTTAATAAAAAACTTATATCTCTTTAAAATTATTTATCTAGTTTTTCAATTCTTCTTAAGTGTCTGCCACCTTCAAATGGAGTATCTAAAAATGATTTTACACAATCAAAAGCTAAATCCAATCCTATTATTCTAGCACCTAAACATAATATATTTGCGTTATTATGCTGTCTAGTTAGCTTTGCCATAAGAGAGTTAAAGCATAAACCAGCTCTGATACCTTTATTTCTATTGGCTGCAATTGACATGCCAATGCCTGTTCCGCATATTAAAATGCCAAGTTCTGCTGTATTTTCTAAAATTGCATTGCAAACTTTTTTTGAATAATCTGGATAATCAACTGAGTCTTCTCCGTCGGTTCCACAGTCAATAAATTCAAAGTTATCTTTAAATTTTGCAATTATTCTTCTTTTTAAATCAGTACCTGCATGATCGTTTCCGATTGCTATAATTCTTTTTTCCATATTTAATTTTTTTATTAATAATAATTTAATTGGCCACCAATGTTATATACGAAATGACTTTTTTTACACCTTTTACTCTACTAATTAAATCACAAACCTTTTCAAGTTCCTTTTTGTTATTTGCAACACCGATAATAAATACTGTACCATCAATAACATCATACTCATAATTTCCAGATGTTATACCGCTGGTCGCTTTCATTTTTATAGATATTTGACTTGATATCCAAGAATCATTTACTGAATTAGGCTTATAATTATGGTTAAATACCATGATTTCATCTATAACTTCTATATCTGGTTTTGTTGATTTAGCCTTTCTTACAGCTGCTGTTTTATATGTTGGATTATTAACATAACCAGTTAGCATAACCTTTCCACTAAAAACATTAACTTCTATATTTTCATAACCATCTTTATTACTATCTTCTTTGAAAGTTTTGATTATAGATGATTTGATTCTTCCATCTTGGCTAAGGTCAAATATGGTACCGTCGCTTAAAATTATAGCACTTGCGGCAACAGTACCAACAACAACTGTTTCAACACATGAAGCCAGTAAAAATAATGCAAAAAATAAAAATCTAAATTTTTTACTCATTTATCTTTCTATTCTTTACCTTTTTTCTTATTAGTTATTGCTTTATCTTTTTCTTTTTTTATCTGTACTAATAATTTTTTAAATGCTTCATCAAACGATCTATAGACATTATCCCCTTCAGCTTCAGCATCTATTTTAACGCCTTTTTTAAATACATCATTAACTGATATGCTTGTAAAAATTGTATTAGGGCTTTGTTTTTTAACTCTAACCTCTGCAAAAGATATATTTTCAAATAATTTAGTGAATTCTTTATCAAATTTATCTTGAACATAGGTTGGAAAACTTTGACCAAGTTCAATACTTCCAGAAATATTTATTTTCATACAAACTCCCAATTATTGCTAATAACTAAATAAAATTGTATTTACGCTTGTTTAATAGTCAAGACTTTTATTTTAAGTGTAATCAAAATCAGTAGATTTAAATTATTTATATAATCAAATCCAATTCACCTATATATAAAAAATATATGTTGCATATACAAAAATATTTTAACAGCTATTGAATAGATTTAGTCACACTTTTAGACACAACATCAAATTTTTTTAGACACACTTAACATTGATTATTGATTTTAGTGGAGCGGGTGACGAGGCTTGAACTCGCGACCCCAACCTTGGCAAGGTTGTGCTCTACCACTGAGCTACGCCCGCATATGAAATTATTTTAATTACATTATTTTTAAATTGCAAGAAAAATTTAAATTTTTTTTATTATTATTTTATATATTTAAAAACAAATATTGCACAGACATTAAGGTTAATTATAATAATTTTTAATTTTTAAAATAAATTATTTAAATAATTTATTTTATTGTATAGATACTAAATATTTTTTATTGATTTATTTAAAATAAAAGATAAAATAAAAACATGCACCCATAGCTTAATGGATAGAGCAACTGTCTTCGGAACAGTCGGTTGCGGGTTCAAGTCCTGCTGGGTGCGCCATATTTTTCAACAACTAATATTAAATATGTCTAAAAAATCAGTTACTCCTGTGTCTAAAGTGTGTCTAAACTTTTAAAAATTATTTAATCTTTCAATGAGAGTAGAATATTTTGATTGGTTAATTTTGTATAATGTTTTTCTGGATTAATATTGGAATAATATTTTAGATTGATTAAATAATTAATTTTATAAATTTTGTATGAGTATAGACAGTTGCTTACACTCTTACAAAAGTAATTTATTAACATTTAAATAAAAAATCTATCATAAAAACGAAGCAATATAGATAGTTTATAATTATTTTATAAACTCTTTTTTGTGTTTTTGTGTCAAAATGTAGATAATCATTAAAGTTTTTCCAACTTTCGCAATATATTATATTCATGTTTAATTATTTAACAACTATTGGTTTTTTAATTAAAAGTTATAAAGCAAATATATTATTTTAAAATATTGCTTTTTGAAAAAGTTATTATATTATTATATATTGAGGCGCCCATAGCTCAACTGGATAGAGTATTCGGTTGCGAACTGAACGGTTAGGAGTTCAAGTCTCCTTGGACGCACCATTACCTGTTTATTATAAAAAAATAATGGAGTTTATTTCTCCATTATTTTTGTTATATTTATATTTATTTTACTTCTACAATTTTACCGTCTGATGGAAAAAAATTAAATGATTTTGCTTCTGTAAATTTGTTTGTAGCATCACCGAAGTAATATTTTCCGTCTTCCATATCTATAACCTGTATTTTCTGATCTTTATCAAAATTAACTTTTGTTAAATCAACTGTAAAACCGTAGCTTTTATAGGCCGACTCAAAGAAATATGTCATATCTTTATGATTTGTTATTGTTCTCCATAAAGTTGCGGATTCTTCTTGATTAGGTATACCAT
>CALXXG010000186.1 GCA_944392625.1 uncultured Rickettsiales bacterium | reverse complement strand
GCCATAAGATCTCAAGCTGGACTTGATGGCGTTAGAGAAGTTTTAAAAGACAAGTCAAAGGTTTTAATTGTTCAAGCTGCCCCTTCAATCAGAGCTGCAATTGGCGAAGGTTGGAAAATGGAACATACATTGGGCATTGAAAAGAAAATGAATACAGCCTTTAGAAAACTTGGCTTTAATAAAGTTTTTGATGTTAATTTTGGCGCTGATATTACAACTATGATTGAAGCGCAGGAACTAATTGAAAGATTAAATAATCCTGAGGCAAAATTGCCAATGTTTACATCCTGTTGCTATGCTTGGGTTGAATATGTTTTAAATTATCATCCTGAATTAAAAGATAATTTAACTACTGCTAGATCGCCTCATTTGCATTCTGCGGCTGCCTATAAGACTTGGTGGGCTGAAAAAGAGGGTATTAATCCAAAAGATATAGTAGTTGTATCAGTTATGCCATGCACTTCAAAAAAAGAAGAAATATTGTCAGAAAATGCAAAAATTAATGGAATGAAGCTTGTTGACTATAGCTTGACGGTTAGAGAAATTATCCAACTATTAAAAGAAAATAATATTGATTTGCCTTCTCTAGAGGATAGTGAAGCTGATATTTGCGGAAATTATAGCGGTGCTGGCGTTATCTATGGTGCAAGTGGTGGCGTTATGGAATCAGCTTTAAGAACTGCATATAAAATGATAACAGGAGAAGATTTAAAGGACTTTAATTTAGAGCAAGTTAGAACTGATACAGGTGGATTTAAGACTGCAGAAATTGATATAAAAGGCAAAAAAATAAAAGTTGCAGTTGTTTCTACTGTTCAAAATGTTGAAAAAATATTGCAGGAATTAAAAGAAAATCCTAATGCCTATCAATATATTGAAGTTATGAGCTGCGCCGGCGGATGTATAGGCGGCGGCGGCATGCCTTTATTGCCTGTTAGACCTGCGGATCAAACGGCTTTGATAGAAGCAAGGAGAAAAGTTTTATATGGATTAGACAGTGAAAAAACTGGCGAAAGGACAGCCCACAGCAATCCTATTGTTAAGGAATACATGGATTGGGTTAAAGCACAAAATGATCCGCATTTGGAACATGAAGTTTATCATACAAGCTTTTAGTTTTTTAGGAAAGTTATAAATAAAAAAGTTAGTTATGGCAATAAGTGAGCTTACAAATAAAAGAGTTGTGCTTTTTGGTGCAAATACAATAAGCAGTGCTTTTATTAACTTTCTTAATGAAAATGATGTAAATGTAATAATATTGGACGCTGATAGGTTTCATATTGATGTTGAAAAAAAAGATTTAATTTCATTTTCAACTAGAAATAAAATCAATTGGAACGAAGTAGACTGTCTTATTACAAATCAAGACGACAAAAGTTTGGTTGATATTGCAAAAAAATATGAGTGTCCAGTATTTTCAATAATTGAGTTTTTTGAAAATTATTTTAAAGAATATAATTATATTGGCGTAATTGGCGAAAGCGGTTCTTCAATAGCATCCGATCTTTTAAAATATTTGTTATGTAAAATAAAGTTAAATATAGATTACGAAATATGCAAAAAAGAATCACTTTTTAGTTTAAGTGAGTTTGGAAAAACCAATATGTATATATTTGAAATAAAACAGAAAATGTTTAATTATCTGCAGTCTCCGCATTTTAACAACATAATTTTGTTTGATTTGAACTATAATAAAAGTGATTGCGATAAAATTAAAGATATGTTTTTAAATCAAACGGAAGAAGATTTTGCTATACTTAATATTGATGATAGAAATGTTAAAGAATTTTATATTAATATAAAAGATGACAGCAATTATAAATCAATGCTTATTCCAATTTCTATTAACAAGATATTAAAAAATGGCATCTCATTCATTAACAATGAAATCTATTTGAATATTGATGATAAAAATGATGAAATTTTGACTAATGAATTTAAAAATTTAAGTGGGGAACAAAATAAAATAAATATATTGGCAGTTTTTGCATTACTTTTAAAGTATAATATACAGCCCCAGGAAATAGTGGAAAATCTATATAATTTTATACCATGCAGCGATATATTTGAATTAGTGCTTCACGATGATAATTTTACATTTATTAATGATATAAAAAATAATAATAAATCGCAGTCTCTAATATCTTTTGACAATATTTATTGGATTTTATGCGTTGATGAAATAGATTTTGAGTTTGATGAATTTTCAAAACTTGCAGAATATTTTAAAAATATAAAATACGCTTTTATACTCGGAAAATATAATGAAGGACTAATAGAAACTTTTAGAAATAACGATGTCAAATATTTCATTATGTATGACATGGAAAATACTTTTAAAAAAATAGAAGAATTTGCTGAAGATGAAAAAAAGGAGGAAAAAATTACTATTCTGCTGTCTTCAATAAACAACATGGAAAATAGCGATTTTTATTCTCATTGCAGTGAAGAATTTGAAAGGTTTGTTAATATTAATGAAGAATAAAATGAATTTTGAAAAATTAAAAGGTAAATTTATAACTTTTGAAGGCGTGGAGGGTGCCGGAAAAAGCACTCAATCAAAACTTTTGGTTGATTATTTAAATAATAATGGAATTAAAGCTGTTTGGACAAGAGAGCCGGGTGGTTGCGAAGGTGCCGAGGAAATCAGACAACTTTTAGTTAATGGTGCAGTCAATAAATGGGACGGCATAACAGAACTTTTATTGATGTATGCCTCAAGACGAGACCATACAGAGAAAAAAATAAAACCGCTTTTAGCAGATGGCTATGTTGTTGTTTCTGATAGATATCTTGATTCTACAATGGCATACCAAGGCTATGGCTACAACCTTGATTTAAATAAAATAAAAGCGGTTCAAAATGTTGTGCTTGATGATTTTCTGCCGAATTTAACTATTATTCTCGATTTAGATGTTAAAAAAGGACTTGAAAGAACAGATAAAAGAGGCGATAAAAACAGATATGAAGATATGAAAGTTGATTTTCACAATAGAGTTAGAAATGGCTTTATAAATATTGCGAAAGAAAACGCAAATAGAGTAAAACTAATTAATGTTGAAAATAAATCAATTGAAGAATTACAAAAAGAAATCAATGAAATTATATTTAATCACTTTTAGTAATTTTTAAGACTTTATTTGAGGATTTTTGACCAAATATAATTTCAATATTTTTCTTTGGAATTTTAAATGTTTTACTAAAAAGGCTAATAATTGATTTATTAGCCTTTCCGTTTTCTGGTATTTCTCTAGTTTTAACCTTTATTATACCATTTTCTAAATATATTTTATTAACAGAGCTTCCTGCAATAACTTTTATTTCAAGAAGTTCCTTTGAATCTATTATATTTTTTATTTCATCCATAACTATTTGTAGCCTTTAACTATAATTCTTAAAGCATCATTTAGGTTGTCCACAGGAATTATATTTAAAGAATTTTTAACATTATCAGGAACATCAGCTAAATTCTTTTCATTTGCTTTAGGTATAACAACAGTTTTAATATTTCCTCTTAAGGCTGCCAGCAGTTTTTCCTTTAAGCCACCTATTGGCATAACCTGTCCTGTCAATGAAATCTCACCCGTCATAGCAACATCTCTATTTATTTTCATGCCTGTCATGGATGACAGCAAGCTTGCTGTTATGGCTACACCAGCGGAAGGTCCATCCTTAGGTGTTGCGCCTTCTGGAACATGAAGGTGAAAATCATATTTATTAAATTCTTTTGCCTTTATGTTAAATTTATCAGCTATTGAACGAACGTAGCTAAAAGCTGCCTGTGCTGATTCTTTCATAACATCGCCTAATTTTCCCGTAGTTATTAGTTTTCCATTTCCTGAAAACTTTAAAGATTCAATATTTAGCAAATCACCGCCAAAATCAGTATAGGCCAATCCAACCGCAACTCCAACCTTATCTTCCTTAGCAACTGTATTGTAATCAAATTTTTCAACTCCTAAATAATCTTTTAAATTTTTAACTTTTACGATTATTTTTTTCTTTGTTTTTGAAGTTAAAATATTCTTAACAGCCTTTCTAATTATTTGTGCAAGCTCTCTTTCTAAATTTCTAACGCCGGCTTCAAAAGTATATTTTCTAATGATTTCAATTATAGCCTTGTCTTCTATTGATATTTCATTAGCCTTTAAGCCATGCTGTTCCAACTCTTTTGGTATTAAATGTTCTTTAGCTATATTTAATTTCTCATCCTCTGTATAGCCAGAAATTTTTATAATTTCCATTCTGTCCCTTAAAGGTATAGGAATCTCTGCTATATTGTTGGCTGTTGTAATAAACATAACATCAGAAAGATCAAACCCAACCTCAAGGAAGTGATCCTCAAATTTCTTGTTTTGTTCAGGATCTAAAACCTCAAGCAAAGCACTTGCGGGATCGCCTCTAAAATCAGAACCCATTTTATCAATTTCATCTAGCAAAATCAATGGGTTAGACGTTCCAGCTTTTTTTAGAGATGCAATAATTTTGCCAGGCATTGAACCAACATAGGTTTTTCTATGCCCTCTAATTTCAGCTTCATCGGATATACCACCAAGGCTAGCCTTAACACATTTTCTGTTTAAAGCCTCTGCAACAGATTTTGCTAAAGAAGTTTTACCAACTCCTGGAGGACCGTATAAACACAAAATT
>CALXXG010000185.1 GCA_944392625.1 uncultured Rickettsiales bacterium | reverse complement strand
ATCAAAAGCTGAAAGTAATGATAAATAAAATAAAAAATTATTTGTTAAAACTATCTGCGGACGGTATAGCATTAGCTTTTTCCGGCGGCGTAGATAGTTCATTACTTTTAGCTATTCTCGGCCAATTAAATAAAGAAAAGCCATTCAACTTAGCTGCACTTACAATGCATACAATATTGCAAAATGATGATGAGATACAGGAGGCAATAGAATTTGCTAAAAAATATGGCGTAAAACAAGAAATTTTCACATTTAATCCTTTTTCTTTAGAAGAGGTAAAAAATAACCATATAGACAGATGCTATTGGTGCAAAAAAGCAATTTTTCAACATTTTGTTGATTATGCTAAGCAAAATAACATAAAATATATAATAGACGGCACAAACTTTGACGATCTAAAAGAGTATCGCCCCGGCAGAAAAGCCCTAAAAGAACTTGGTATAATATCACCATTGGCAGAATTAAAAATAACAAAATCGCAAATAAGACAAATATCAGCAGAACTAGGTCTGTCAACAGCTTCCAAGCCGTCAGTTCCGTGCCTAGCAACGCGTTTTGAATACAATACTCTATTGGATGATAAGAAAATAAAAATGGTATATAATGGAGAAAAATTTATAAAGTCAATTTTTCCAGAAATTAAAAATTTAAGGCTAAGAGTTCACAACAATTTAGCCCGTATTGAAATTTCAAAGGAATTTATACCAGAATTTTCAAAAAAATATGACATAATTTCAAACGAATTAAAGAAGTTAGGCTTTGACTACATAACTCTTGACTTAGATGGTTTTAGATCCGGTAGCCACGATATTCATATAAAATAATACCTAAATAATTTGACTTGTCTCATTTTTTCTGATATAATTTAAAAAGTTAATAATTTTTTAAAAAATAATATGCCAAATAAATCATCAGAAAAATCAATTCAAAATTTTTTTAAACAATTAGCTATCAAAAATAAGTTTAAAAGCATCAATAAAACAAAAAATAACGTTAAACAATATAATACAATTATGGATTTATTATCAAAAGATTATATTGACTTTCTTAAAGAAGGACATAAGAATCAAATATTTGCCATAATAGGAAATATGAAAAGCAATAATATTAAGGAAGAACTATTGATAAAATTATTAAATAAAAGAGAATTTTTTCAAGAAGGAAACATTGATAAAATTATAAATATAATAAAAACAACAAAGCTTTCAGATCCGGAATTAATAAATTCAATATTTAATAATAAAAATTTTAATAACGAAAAAAATTCAAATAAACTATATGATGTTTTTTCCAATATTAAAGATGAACAAACAAAGGTTAATATTTTATTATCTTTAATACAAAAAAATAATTTAAACAACAGCTTAGGTAATAAAATCTTAAAAAAATCTAGAGAATTTTCAGACGATTCCAGTAAATTCCAGATGGTTAGCGAATTATCAAATTATGATTACTATAATTTAGGAAACAGAAACTATAAAAATTTAATACTTGATACAATAAAAAATATTAAAAACCCTAATTATAGAATCTTAGCAATTTCAAGAATATGCCCAAAAATTCTTAATAGCAATTTACATAGCAATCAAAACTTACAGGATAATAAAGAAATATTTAATATGATTGACAATGTAAATAACATAAACCTGTCATACAAAGATATCTCAGAATCTTTACATAATTTAGTTTCAAATATAGCATATCTAAAATCGCAAGAATATAATAAAAAAGTTGCCAATATGGTTTATAGATTAATAAAAAATGAAAATAACAAGAAATTACCAAATGAATACTTGTGCGAAATCGTTGACAATATTCAGTATATTAACGATAAAGAATGCAAAAATCTTATATTTGAAATGGTTGACAAACAGTTAAAAAACAGCACAGTTGATGAAAAAGTTAAAATTATGCAAACAATAACTCATAATATAGATCATCTAGATGATAGATATAAGGATGCCGTAATAAAAACCACCGCACAACTAAATGAACCGAAAAAAGTTCTCGTGAATAATAAATACAGCACTTATTCTTATGATAAACTATTAGATGGAAGACCTATTGAATTAGCTCTATCAATGATTACGAATAATATTGAACACTTTAAAGACAAAATACCAGAAATAGTCAACATAATAGATAAAAAATTTAAAGATAAACAAGATAAAATGGAATATTTAAATAGAATTTTAAAGAGTAATATTGAACTTGACAATGAAACATATAACATAGTATGCAAAAATATATTTAATAGTAAAAATTCTAATGAAGTAAAAATTGGCGGAATCATAGCACTTGATAATATAGATTATTTTATAAAAAGAGATAAGGAGTTTTTAAATAATCACGATTACTTAAAAAGTATAGTAGACGCGGCTTTAGCAATAAAAAAAGAAAATCACAATAATGGCATTATTAAACATGGTGATAATTCATACTATTCTTTTGACAATAAAAAATTCTTTTCTGATTTTTCAAAAAATGTAGATAAATTTGCGAATATTATCAATAATGATTATAATGACAGTGAAAGAAGAATAATTAAAACTATAATAAATAAAAATAAAGCAAGAAGTTTATTCTGCATAGAGTAAAAAATAAGCCCATCATCAAGATGGGTTTATTTTTATC
The DNA here is from genome assembly GCA_944392625.1 of uncultured Rickettsiales bacterium. Taxonomy (GTDB): domain Bacteria; phylum Pseudomonadota; class Alphaproteobacteria; order Rickettsiales; family UBA1997; genus CALXSC01. The sequence goes on along the minus strand of CALXXG010000185.1, from coordinate 25,189 downwards.
CATTATTTTATATATTTTCTAGCCTCTTCCAATTCTTCAATAGTATTTACATCGGCCGGCGCATCTTTATTTAGTTTCATCTCATCTTCTGTAATAATTCTAGCCTTAATAGTCATACCATTTTCTAGCGCCCTCAATTGTTCTAAAGCCTCTCTTTCCTCTAAAACACCAAGTGGCAATGAAACCATTTTTCTCAAAGCATCAGCTGTATAAACATATATGCCAATATGATGATACAGATCCTGATTCTTAATTTTTGCTGGATCTCTTGTAAACGGACAATTGGCAGCTCTTGTAAAATAAAGTGCCCTGCCCTCTTTTTCACCATCTCTTAAGCCCATGACAATTTTTACATTTGTTGGATTGTCAGAATCTTCCTTTGTTCTAAAAACCATACCACAAGTAGCAATATCGCATCCGCCATTTTCAATCATTTCTATTAATGGCAAATTTACTCTTGGATCAACATTTAAGCCATCGCCCTGGAAATTCACAACTATATCATATTTTTCGCCGCTTGGATCAATCTCCTTTAATGCAGCGGCGATTCTATCTGTTCCAGACGGAAGCGACGCATCAGTTAAAATTGCAGGAATACCATAATTTTTGCATGCATCAACTATAACTTGATCTCCGGCAGCAACATAAACATCTCCCTTAATATATTTTTTAACATTTTCGCAAACTCTTTGCAAAACCGTCTTTCCATTAACATCCAACAATGGTTTGTTTGGCAATCTTGTTGCCTTCATTCTAACTGGTATAAGCGTAATTACATTTGACATATTTTTTTAATTTATTAATAATTATTTCATTGTCGTGTTATTCAACAACCAATCCCTAAACTCATAAATATTTTTAACTTCAGGAATATCTTTTAAGTCATTCGGTGAATCTGTTGTAAATTCACTTCTAAATCTTACTGGATGAATACCTGCTTTTATAGCCGAATAGATATTGTAAATTCTATCGTCTACTAAAACAGTTTCTTCTGGTTTTGCGCCAAGTTTTTTTAATACTTCCAACATTTTTGCCTCTTTTGTATTACCCTGCTCCATGCCGCTTTTATCATGCTCAACCGCCTCAATTTTTAAAAAATCTAACCCATTAAAAAGTTTATGAAGCAGCTTCATTTTTTTATCTATATCAAATCCTGCTGACATTGTTATTTGAAGATATCCGAGTTTATTTAGCTCCTTTAGAACTTCAACAGTTCCCGAATAAAGAGGTCTATCAAAATAATAATCGTTGCTGGCACAAAATTCTCTGTCTAAATCAGTTCCAAGAGTTGGATGTGTTTTTAGTTCCATAGCCCCATATTTTTCTTTATCTATTGACAAAGCTTTTGGCAAGTCTTCATAGTCAAAATCTTTAAATTTTTCCTTAAACATCGGATGGTTTTTGATGAACGAATAGTAGGCATGGTTTAAATCGGCCAGCACTCCATCAACATCCCAAAATATATTTTTTATTACAAGTTTTTTCATTTTCTTTCAAAATATTAGCAATTTCCAACACAATTTATAAAATAGTCAACTTTTACATTTTCTTCTTTAATCAGGTCATCTATATTTTTTCCGCTTTTTAATTCGTCCGCTGTAATGCCTGTTTTTATACATAATACAGAATTAATGCCTGCGTTATTGGCACCTTTAACATCGGTTCTTAGAGTATCGCCAACCATGCATATTCTTGATTTGTCAACAGAAATGCCATTTCTTAATAATTCGGAAAATGCAAACTCATAAATGCCAATGTATGGCTTGCCGAATTCTATAACTTCAATATTTTTGCTTTTTAAATACTTGCCAACTGTTCCTGGAGTAAGAGTTGCTACCTGTTCTTTAAATCCAACAACACTGTTTATGGCTTTATAGTCTGGATTAGATAATAAAACTGGCAGGCCGCTTTTTACAATTATATCATCAATCTGAGGAATTAATGGCCTTAAATCTGTCATCCTCCAACTTCCATCTTTACTGGATAATAATTTGACTAAAAATTTTCTATCTTCATTGCTGATTTTATTATAGTCTTCCTCTGCTATAGAAACAGTTGAAACATATATAAAGTCAGCGTCTTTAATATTGTCAACTATAGTATAATTGGTTCCATTGAATAATTTTTTATTATGATTTCCAAAAATATAGCATTTTCTTGGATTTTTATTGCTGTTAAAATGCAAATTATCATTTAACAAAACACTTCTAGTAAATTCGCCGGAGGTAATTATTTCATTATAGTATTTTCCTTTAATCAGCCCTTTTTCATAATATACTGCTTCAGCGCTGCTAGAAATTTTTGTTGTATTTGATAAAATATAAACAATTTTATTTCTGCTGATTAGTTTGTCTAACGAATCAAATACTCCATCAAAAAAACTGTTGCCATTCCATAAAACACCATAGGCGTCAAAGAAAAATACATCAAAAGTATTTGATAGTTCAATGATATTATTAAAATTCTTATACATGACTATTTTTTATCGTTATTTACTTTTTTAACAATAAACTTAATACTTTTAATTGAAAGTTTGCCATTTGTTGATTTCAATAGTTTATTGTTTTTTATTTTTATATTAGTCTTTCTTGTCGTATATTCTGAATTTCCCATATTAAATAATCGTTTATTAATAAATTCTATTTATCTTTTTTAAACTTTAATTCTTCTCCATTAATTATTCTTTTTATATTATCAGCATGTTTGTAAAAAGTTAAAATTGATAAAAAAATCATCATTATAAAATAATAAATAGAAACAAAAAATGAGGCTATGGAAACAACAACCATTGCTGTTAATGCAGATAACGCAGATATTTTAAATAATAAAAACATTGCAATCCATACGAATAGGAATAAAATTCCCAATTTCCAATTAAGAATAAATAATGAAAATAATATACAAGCTATACCTTTACCACCTTTAAAATCAAGCCACATAGAAAAAATATGCCCAATAACCACAAAACAAACCGTAATTGATAATATAAATTCATTATTTCCATAAAAATACTTAGCTGTTAATAATGCTATAATAGCTTTTAATCCATCCAATAATAAAACTAATCCACCCCACTTCTTGCCAAGAGTTCTAGCTACATTTGTAGAACCTATATTGTGAGATCCATAATCTCTTATATCAATATTTTTAACTAGCTTGGAAATAATTAAACCAAAAGGAATTGAACCACATAAATAGGCAAATAATTCAATTAATATTAATTTTAAATTAAACTCTACCATAATAAAAATATATTTTAACCTATAAGTACGATAAAACTTTTTTATATAATTTCAAGCTTTTAATAAAATTTTATTATACAAGCACTTAAGATTAAATTTTAGCCAAGAACTATAGCTTTAATATTTTATAATACTTTTATTGATTTTTTTAAAAAAAATAATAAGCTCTATTAGTTATTAATTAACAATTTAAAACCAATGCTAAATTTTGAAGAAATAAAAAACAAATCATTAAACAACGAATTTTTAACACGCGAAGAATGTATTTCAATTTTAAATATGTCATCCGATTTAGACTTTCAAAAATTACTTGATATTACATACGATGTTCGTAAAAAATACAAAGGCAATACTGTTAGTATTCAAATATTAACAAACGCAAAAAGTGGAAATTGCAGCCAGAATTGCAAATATTGCGCACAATCCTGCATATCTAAAGCCAACATAGAAAAATATCCGCTTGTTCCTTTTGATAAACTGCTAAATGACGGAAAAATTGGGAAGAGCAAGAATATAGCAAGGCATTGCATAGGTCTAAGCGGAATTACTTTTACCGACAAACAGATTGATGAATTTTGTGAATATATAAAGAACTTAAAGAAAGAAGTGAACACAGATATATGCTGTTCCATTGGCTTTTTAACAGAAGAACAAGCAAAAAAATTAAAAGAAGCCGGAGTCAATAGAATTAATCACAACCTTAATACCGGAAAAAACAACTATAAAAATATTTGCACAACCCATACCTACGAACAGCGTATAAAAAACATTGAAATGTTTAAAAGACTTGGATTTGAAATATGCTGCGGCGGTATTATAGGACTTGGCGAAACTGACGATGATATAGTTGATATGCTCTTTGAAATCAAAAATATAAATCCAAAATCAGTTCCAATAAATTTTCTAATACCAATAAAAGGCACACCTTTAGAAAATCAGAATCTTGAAAAATTAACTCCAGAATATTGCATAAAAGTTTTATGCTTAACTAGATTGTTAAACCCACAGGCGGACGTTCGTTGTGCCGCAGGCAGAGAAATTCATATAAAGGATAAACAAAACTTAATGTTCAAAGCCGTAAATTCAATATTTGCTTCAGGATACTTAACTGCAAACGGACAAAATATTGATGATACAATAAAATTAATTAAAGACGCAGGCTTTGAATATGAAATAGAATAAAGGATTATAAGAATTAAAAAATATATTTTTAATTCTTATTTTCTATTGCTTAATTCTATATAGCCAATCCAAATCTTAAGCTGATAACGGTAGCTGTCGATTGGTCTGTATCAAGAGCCGGATTTATAAAAAATTGAATATCAGGCGTAATTGTAAAATATTTTGTTATACCTATTACATATTGTGCTTCAATTACATTCTCATACTTATGTATGGCACTTTGTCCCAAAGATTCCTTACTCATTGAGTTTGCAGCAAATGCAAGTCCTATATAATCATTTGGATTTCTTTCAAATGGATCTGCAAAGCCAAAACCAGCAACAATAGATTTTCTAATTGGAACAACATTCCCAGTTGAACCATTTATTCTACCAAAAATATTAAATACTTTTCCAAAGTATTGAGAAAAGCTAAACGACCAGCCTTTAGAATCACCAGGTTGCTTATCTGTTGATGGTTGATCATAGGTTAAAAGCATATATTGTCCAGCCCAATTATTCATAAAAGTGGGACTCCATGAAAGGTACATATAGCTAGTATATTCACCATCACCCAAAGTACTAAAATTAATTCTACTTCCACTTATATTATTTGCATCCTGAAATCCAACTTGCATCATCCATTCAGAAGTTGGCGTAAACTGTAAATACCCACCAAAACTAGCAGATGGATAACTAGCACTACCGTTTTGCGAAAGTGAATAGCTTATAAAACCTGTCTGTTGATTAAAATCCTGAGAAGTTCCATCTATAAAATACAAGCTGTATTGTCCAACATTAATACTCAGCCAATTCATCTTTCCAGGCAAAGTATGGGTGTAAAGCAATTGAGAAAATTGATGTTCTTTACTTGCATAATCATTAATACCGCTGCCAATGTTTATTCTATCTTGCATGTCTTCACCTTGTTCGGACCAATATTGTACACCAGTATATGTAAACTGAATTTGTCCGCTCCCCAAAAAAGTATCCTTAAAAGGAGTTATACTCAAGTATGGAGACCATACAACCTGTTGTGGTGTTTTATTGCCATTAGGTGCACCTCTTTGCGGCATATAGGTTAAATCAAAACTATAAGAAGTATTATATTGCTTTTCCAATTCATTTTTAAATGTTTGATACCAATCTTCTTTATTTCTATAGCTTGAATGTTTTTCAAACTCTTTCCTTTTTTTTAATCTTTTGTTATGTTTATCTTTTTTATCATATTCTTTAATTACTACCGGTTTATTTTTATCAATTATCTGGCATTTTACATTTTCAATATAGTGATTTTCATTATGTATAGGGCAAACACTGATTTCATTGTCGGTAATTTCTTCAGCATTAGAAAAAATAGGATATGCAGATAATAAACAAATGGTAATTAAACTAATTTTATTTTTCATATGAAATTAAGTTATTAACTTTACAACAACTAATAGTTGATATTTTTTGAAAATCAAGAAATAATATTATTTTTTAAATTATAAGTTTTTTAAAGCTATAATTTATTTAATGATAATTTTTATAAAAGAATATTTATAAAATTATATTTTACTAACATAAACTACCTAGCTTTACAATTTTATATTAAATCATATAATTTATTAGTAAACAAAAAGGCTAGTTTTTAACTAGCCCTAAAATATCAATAATAAACAAAATTATTGTTGAACTGTTATAGCAACTCTATTTTTTGCCCAAACAGCTTCACCAGTTCCAACAAATACTGGTCTTTCTTTACCATAGCTTATAGTTTTAATTCTATTAGCATTAACACCTTTGTTTACTAAATATCTTTTAACAGCATCAGCTCTTCTTTGTCCCAAAGCTAAATTATATTCTCTAGTACCTCTTTCATCACAATGACCTTCAATTATAATATTAATACTAGTATCAGCTTTTAGCCATTCAGCTTGTACATTTAATATTTCTGCAGAATCGTCTGAAATATTATACTTATCAAAACCGAAATAAACTCTATCTGGAACGTCTACTTCTTCAATATTTTTATTTGATTTATTCATTTGTCCTGCTTGATTTTGAGTTTCTATTACATCATATTCTTCTTCAACTACAGTCTTCTTAGAAGCACAAGCTGAAACTAATGTAAGAACAAATAAACACATTAACAATTTTTTAAACATTTTCAACACCGTTATTTATTATATGATTGTAAGATTATAATTTCAATTTTAAATTGCAAGAGATATTTAAAAAATATATTTTAAATTTTTGAATTTGTTATTGACTTATTAATATTTTGTTATATTTTTAAATACATCTTAGATAAAAAGACTAATTTCGTTCGCCAGACCCACTTGAATAAAATTAGTAAAAAGTGTTGTTTAATAAAGATTAATTTATGTAAGATATAGTTATGAGTAAAAATATAATGAAAACTTTTTCTGCAAATCCAAAAGAAGTAGAAAGAAAGTGGTATATAGTTGATGCAACAGATTTAATTCTTGGTAGAATGGCTGTTGTTATTGCTGATTATTTAAGAGGAAAACATAAGCCTATTTTTACACCAAATCAAGATTGTGGTGATTATGTTATTGTTATTAACGCCGACAAAATTCATTTAACTGGAAACAAATATGAATATAAAAAATATATTCACCATACTGATTTTCCGGGCGGCTTAAAAGAAACAACAGCAAAAAAAATTATGGAAGGAAAATTTCCTGAAAGAATAGTAGAACAGGCTGTACAAAAAATGATTACAAGGAATCCTTTAGGAAGAAAAGTTATGAAAAAATTATTTGTATATACTGGTTCTGAGAATCCACATGCCGCACAAAAACCTGAGGTTTTAGATATAAAGGCTATGAGTTCTAAAAATAGTAAAAGAAATAAAAGAGGGAAAATATGACTGAAACAAAAAAAAATAATGAAGAAAAAAAAGAAACAGCTACAAAAACTTCTGCAAAAACAGCAATTAAAAAAGAAACTGTAAAAAAGACAACCACAAAAAATGTTGCTACATCCAAGGTTGCAAAACAAGAAGTTTCTAAATCAGAAAATAAAACTTCAAAAATTAAAAAAGATACAGATACAATTTATGCTACAGGAAAAAGAAAAAATGCGGTAGCTAAAGTATGGCTTAAGAAAGGAACTGGCAACATATTAATTAATGGCAAGCCAGCTGAAGAATATTTAAAAAGAGCTATACTTGGTGTTGTTATAAATCAACCATTTGACAAAACTGAAACCGGGGGTAAATTTGATATTGAATGTGCGGTTTTAGGTGGTGGTTTAAGTGGACAAGCTGGAGCAATTAAACACGCTATTTCAATTGCTTTACAATTATTGAATCCAGAATTAAGAGGCGCTCTAAAAACTGCTGGATTCTTAACTAGAGATTCAAGAGTTGTGGAAAGAAAGAAAGCTGGTTTAAAAAAAGCAAGAAAAGGACAAGTTTATCAGAAACGTTAGTTCTTATATATATAATATTTTAGAGAGTTTAAAAACTCTCTATTTTTTTACTACACTCTTATACTTATACTTGTCGTTCAGTTTACCTTTAGTTATAATGCAATACAATGTAGTCCTACACTTATTATGGCAAACTGTAGTTAGTTGCAAGCTACTATTGTAAATAAGCTTATCCTTTGTCTTACATTACATTTCTTTTTATTATTATTGTGTTGCTTATTCTTGTAAAAATACTATATTTTCTTTAGTAAACTGCTGGCATGAGTTGTCAAAGTCTCAAGTAAGCTTGGACTTTTCCAACATCTAGCCTTTGTTGTTCCTCCGCTGCGCTACGGCAAACTGCGCCCATAAGTCGTCCAATTGGAATGCAAGCATTCCATTGTCCGACATTCAGGGCTTGTTGTTCTTTCAGCAAACTTCACCCATAAGTCGTCAAATAAAAAAATAAATAAATTTATTTTTTATATTTTCCAACATTTAGGGCTTGTTGTTCATTCTGCAAACTACGGGCATGAGTTGTCAAACAAAAATAAGTAAACTTCTTTTTGTTTTTCAACATCTAGCCCTTGTTGTTCTTTCAGCAAATATAGCCTATAAATGCAATGAGTGATTGGAAATAAATATTGCAAAATAAAAATGAAGAAGTATCAGATAGGGTGGTTGCTTACTTTTTGATATTAATTTGTTTAAAAACTTTGTTCTATAAACTAATTATTAATAATATATTCATTGTAATTAGGAAATTAAAAATTAATATATTAACTATCACAATAAGATTAAAAATATGGATAATATATTTAAAACTATTAACAAAATAGTAAAAATAGACAGAAATCAATTTAATATGCTAAATGATTATATAAATTTTTTATTAAATTATAATAATAAAATTAATTTAATTGGAAAGTCAACAATTAATGATATTTGGAATAGACACATTATTGATAGTTTGCAAATAATGAAATTAATCAAAAATAATAATTTATCCGTTGCAGATTTAGGAAGTGGTGCTGGACTGCCCGGTATACCAATTTCAATAGCCGGAATAAAGAACATTACACTTTTTGAAAAATCTCCACGAAAATGTGAATTTTTAAATGAAGCAAAAAAATTTTCAAATAACAAAATAATTATTGAAAATAAAAATCTAAACGATGTAAAAAACAAAAATTTTGATATAATTGTTTCAAGAGCTCTTGCAAATTTGGATATGCTATTAAATTTTTCCAACAATCTTAAAAAACCATCTACTCAACTAATATTTTTAAAAGGTAAAAAAATTTATGAAGAGATAGATGAAGCAAAAAAGAATTGGAATATTCAATATCAATTATTTGATAGTATAACATCAGAAGAAGGTAAAATAATACAAATAACAGATTTTAGATCCAAAAAACTAATTTAGCTAATAAATTTGTGTCTATTTGATGAAATGTAAACAAAATTGCACAGTTAAAATATAAAATTACTATATAAACGGTTTCTACTATTCTTTAATTTCTCAAACAAAAACAAACAAGCTAATTTTATTAATACTCATTTTGTTTTATTCTATAAACAGCTTTACTCAAAGAAACGATACAAGTTGCATACAAGTAATCTATAAATTAAAATATATATAATAAAACTTATCTTAAATATAGTTTAGCAATCTGTACTAATAAATCATTTAATTCAAGTAATTTTGATTGCATAATATTATTTCTATTTACAACACTTATTTTTAACAAAAAATTAATCTATTAAGAATAAATCATATGGTTATTTTTAACATTTAGTTATTGGATTTTTTATAACAAATTTAATATCATTGATACTACAAATATACTCTACCAAATCATTTTTATGCTTTTATGTCTAAACAATTAGTACAAACAACAATCATTGTTTATTCTATACAAACTATGTCTTAAAATCATATTTGTCATTATATGCAAGCAGTAATGGCACAAAGTTTTTTAATACCATATTTAGTTTTTAAAAACTAACAGCATAAGTTGTCAAAGAAAAATAAATATAATTATATTTTTATATATAAAGCAATATAAACCATTATCTTTATAGACAAGCAGTTAAAATTTTAAATCTAAAATTGTTATTGATATAAAAAATCAATAACAATTTGATTATTTATACTATCATTGCTGGTCGTAATTTTTCTATTATAACTATTTATTAAGCATGGTGTTTTTTCATCAAAGTTACAATAATAAAAACTACCCCTTAAATAGTAAATTGTATTATTTTCTAATTGCGGAAGTTCTAATGTGGTATTTTCTAAAATTTCAGATTTTGAATAATTTTTTATAAGTATTGCGGCTCCGTTTTTAATATCAGCCCTATATAAGGCTAAAGATTGTGGCGCCATTTTTTCAAATGAATATCCATTTTTTAAATTTAAATAAATTTTATTTCCAGTGCCGCTTCTGACAACTGTCTCTTGAATATTATTTACATCTAAAAATTTTTCTTCTAAGCCCTTAACTTTATTATACTCATAACCAAATGTTATATTGATAACTTTGGTTTCTTTCGTATTTTTATCCAATTGTATTAATTTTTTATCATTCTCATTTGTAATATATAATTTATCCCTAAAATCAATTATATCCGTAGGTAAATTATATATCTTTTCGTCTTTATTGTAGCTATACTCATAAATTTTATTATCTTTTATTCTGAGTATTTTGTTGTCAAATTTATCAACTATATAAACACCAGTTTCATCTATATGGAAATTATTATCTATATTAATTTTTATATCATTGTTATCTAAATTAGATATATTAAACTCTAGTTCAATATTTCCATTATTATCAATTGAATTCAAGCCAGATCTGCTCAAAAAATACACTTTGTTATTAAACTTTCCTAATTTTAAAATATACCTATCACAATCGTTGCAGTCCATATTTATTAATTCATTATTTTTAAGATTATATTTTAAAATCTGGTTTTCTTTATCCATTGTTGATATAAATAGAGTATCATCAAGTATTTCAATATCAGTTGGTCGTTTTAACAAAGGATTATCCGATATTAATGTTGATACATTCATAGTATTCAAATCAACTTGTCTTATTGAATTGTTACATCCATCAGCTATATACAAAGTTTTTGAATCTTTTATAGCCATGCCGCCAGGGCTGCAAAAAGTAGCATTAGTTCCGGAACCATCTTCAGCTCCCTTATTACCGTTTCCTAACTGATTTACTATATTTCCATTTATAGTCAAAAAGTAAACTTTCCTTCCTCTAGAATCAGATATTATAAAATATGGTCCATCACCACTACCATCAATTTTGTTAATATATTCTATATGTTCTAAAGATTTTATGAATGATTCAGGATTTTTAGTTTTTTCAAGTGAAATTGTAGATAATTCTTCAGTATTTATTTTAGGATTATTAGATAATAATTGATTTATTGAATTTTTTATATTTTCTTCATTTATTTGATTATCTACAAATTTTTCTACTATTCTTCCTTTGTTATCAATTAATACAAAATATTTGTTTTTATTTTGTAAAGTATTGTCTAAATTTAAATTTTCTATATTTATTACAGGTCTTTCAATATTATTTTTTATAATATAATTTATTATAACATTATTATCCAAATCAATATTGTCAGTTATTACATCAATAATAACCACTTTGTTTTTAAATATGTTTTCAAGCCTATTTGCTAAACCAACTGAAAATATATATGAAAAATCTTTTATATTATAAACATTTAATAATATAATTCTATCCCTTAATTCATGGGAATTAAGTTCTTTAACATTAAATATTGATTTATTTTGATTTTGAAGTATCGTGCCAACTATACCATCATCATATGCATCTTTATCAGCTCTATTTTTTATGGAATATCCTATAGCAAATAATAAGACTATTAGTATTGTAATTCCGTATATAAAAAATCTTTTTTTATTACTTTTTTTACCATTATTAAAGATTCTTCTATCAAAATTATTTCTTTCCCGATACATAAATTAAATTAATATTGATAATAAAGCTCTATCAATATATGATAGAGCTATAAATAAAAACTAGAAATTTCTTTTTTTTCTCTTAGTTCTAGCCTTGCTTTCTTGTTCTTTTCTTTTTCTCATTTCGCAAGGTTTTTCATATTCTTTTCTTCTTCTCGCTTCTCTGACTATTCCTTCCTTTTGTGTTTTTTTCCTAAATAGTCTAATTGCAAAATCCAATTTATTTTTGTCTAGAACAACAACAGATACCAATTAACTTACCACCTTTAAAACTTTTATTAAACAATCATAAAGATTATATGAAAACTTTTTTCTAAGTCAAGAAAAAAAATAAATATTTATTTAAATATTATTTTCTGCATAGATATATAGTTATTAAGTAAACAATATTTTTAAACATTTTACTATACTTTTTTAGATAAACCTTTATAGCTTTTGATTACGCTGTAAAAAACGTTGACTTTAAATTTTTATTCTATACTGTATATTAATATATGGATTTGTTTATTATAAAATAGAAAATTAATATGAATAATGTAGTTGAAATATCCAATTTAACACATACTTATGGCGGCGGAAAAAATACGATTAAAGCCATTAATGGACTTGATTTAGTGATTAAACAAGGTGAAAGTGTTGCATTTATTGGTCCTGATGGTGTTGGTAAATCTACTTTATTGGATATAATATCGGGTATTAAAAAAATACAAGGTGATGCTAAAGTATTTATATTGAATGGTGATATCAGAAGCGCAAACCATAGAAACAAAATAGCACCTGATATAGCCTACATGCCACAAGGATTAGGAAAAAATCTTTATGGGGATTTATCTGTTTATGAAAATATAAAATTTTTTGCAAACTTATTTTCAATGGATGAAAAAGAGTCAGAATCCATAATGATTGAGGTTATGAAAAAAACAGATCTTTTAAAATTTAAAGATAGACCTGCAAAAAATCTATCTGGAGGTATGAAACAAAAGCTTGGTTTATGTTGCGCTTTAGTCCACAAACCAAAAATATTAATTCTTGATGAGCCAACAACCGGTGTAGATCCTTTGTCAAGACAAAACTTCTGGGAATTAATTTTTAACATTAAAAAACAAGAAGACGACATGACTCTTATTGTTGCAACAGCATATATGGAAGAAGCAAAAGCCTTTGACAGAATTATTATGATGGATGAAGGCAGAATCATAGCTGATGGTAACATGAAGGATATATTAATGGAAACAAAAAAAGACACACTTGAAGCAGCTTTTATTGAAATGTTGCCACTAGACAAACGTGGCGGACATAAAGATTTCATAATAAAGCCTTTAGATTTATCAACAAGACAAACTGTTATAGAAGCAAAAGATTTAACAAAAAGATTTGGAAACTTTGTTGCTGTAGATCATATTAATTTTAATATAAAACAAGGTGAAATATATGCTTTTTTAGGCCCTAATGGATGCGGAAAAACAACAACAATGAAAATGATAACAGGTCTATTACCAGCTACAGAAGGAGTGCATAGAATATTTGGAAGAGAACCAACAGAAGATGTAATGCAAATTAAAAAAGATTTAGGCTATATGTCTCAAAGCTTTTCTTTATATGGAGAATTAACTGTTATGGAGAATTTAAAATTACATGCTACAATATTTGATTTATCACCACAAGAAACACACCACAGAATAAATTATGTAATAGATAAATTTAGATTAGATGAAATTTTGGGAGAAAAAACTTCAAGCTTACCTTTAGGTGTAAAACAAAGACTATCATTAGGAGTATCAGTATTACATACGCCGTCAATTTTAATTCTTGACGAACCGACTTCTGGTGTTGATCCAATCGCCAGAGATGAATTTTGGGAATTAATAATTAGCCTATCAAGAGATGAAGGCGTAACAATTTTCGTTACAACTCATTATTTAAATGAAGCAATGCGATGTGATAGAGTTGCCATGATGAATGCTGGAAAACTATTAGCCTCAGATACTCCGCAACAAATAATGAAAAATAAAAATGCTGACACTCTTGAACAGGCATTTATAGAATATATAAAAGAAGACATAAAAGATAGAAATTTATAGCATTTATCAACAAAAAATATTAGTAATAATGAATATTATTAGATAATAATATAATTTTTATTAAATTTTAAAAAACTATAATATATAAAAAATATTAATACATAAAAAAATATTTTTATTAGATAAAAATATAACAATGATGCAAATATATTTATAGAAATATATAAATACAGCCTTTATTTTAATTATTGTAATTTAAATATTGATTTTACATTTTTCTTTAAATATACTTATATTGAATAGTTATAGAATGAACCCATATAGCTATTTGAGAGTTGAAGATCTCAATGATGGGCGGTTCGATTAATTAAACATATTTACTGCATATATAATAAGTTATAATGCGTAGAGTTTAGTTACGTATCGTTATTTTTTGTCTTATGTTTTTATATATAATTTAATAAAAACATATTGCCAAAAGGAACCGGAGGGTATGGTTATGTCCAGAAACTTCGGTTTTAAAAGCCATTGGCTGTCTCATCACAGTATCTTCAACTTCCGGTTCACCAGAGGTTCATATAGTAAAACTAATCCACTATTATAGTGGGTTTTATTATTATTAAATAAGGCAACAAAATATATTAAATTCCACATAAACTTATTTACTTAATATTCTAAAAGGCTTCTAGTAGATAGAAGCCTAAATAACTTACTTACTATTTGTATTATTAGAACAAAAATTTCATACCAATGCCACCATTCCAGCCTTGTGTATCACCATCTCTTCTATTAACTTCAAGATTTATTGAAAATGAATCCATTATTATTGCATCATATGAAATACCATATTCAACAAAATTTCCATTTCCAAGTTCATAAATCATAATATTATCAGCCCTAAGATTTAAATTATTAGCAACTTCAGCAACATATCTTACCTTAGCTGACAAAACAGAGTTATTCTTAAATACTTTAGCAAACTTCAAAGTAGGAGAAATTTGCAAAGAATTCAAGTTGTCTTCTCTAATTTTTACACCACTTTTAGTATAATAATCATCAGCATTCATTAATACATATGATAAATAAACAGAAGGTTCTAGGAAATAACCTTTTCCAATATTCCAGTTATATCCAAATTTAGCGCCCAAAGTCAACCAGTAATTATCATAACTATCTTTACCATATATATTAGAAGCATCATTATTTGCCAATCCAGCATTAGCCATTAAACCAAATATAAAATTATTATATTCCGCAAGGCCGCTAACGCCAATATACCCACCATCGCTTTGAATTTTGCTGCCAGTATATTTTTGATTATCTCTTAAATATCCAACATACAAACTACCATAAGCTCTAACACCATTACTAAACCTTTTAGTTTTAGTATTTAAACCAAGCAATATAGAAAAATAGTCATTTTTCACAGTTGATAAGTGATTATACTTATTATGTTGTGTATTTCCGATAATATCAAACCATACACCAGATTTATTTAAAGCTGTGCTTGAACCATTATTATAATAATATAAAGACGCCAGAGTTCCATAAACATCTTCACCACTAGCAAGCCTCAAAGCATCACTTTCATTATCAACTCTAACCAAATTATATATTCTTGATACAATAACTTTACTATCATTAGGATTTTTGAAAGAAATAACCTTACTTCTATACTTTATTCTATCTGATAACACAAGTTTTTCAACCGATACGTCAAACTTAAAATTGAGATCACTTTGCAGTATTCTTCTAGCAATATCATGTTGAATATTTGATAGAGATTTCATAGAAACACTTTGATTTGATATTGATTCATTAACATATCTACTAAATGTTGCATTTTTAGTTGAATCATCAAAACTAACATCATACGAATATACAGGAGTATATATATTTGTTGGCAAATCATATTCAACAGCATTTGCTGAATTTCCATCCATAGCCAAATTAACAACAGAAATCTCATCATTTCCATAATCCAATATATTAATATTATTTAATACTATCTGTGGAGATGTACTGCTAAGAGTAAGAGAATCTACATTAATTTTATCACTAGTTTTATTATTTAAATCAACATCTACAAATAAAGACAATATAGGATCTTTACCGGATGAATTATCAAAGGACAAACTTCCAAGGTTTAAGCTATTATCAATTTTACCATTTTGAACAGATATTACCGCATCTCCATATACAGTAATCGGCGAATCTTTAAAATATGTATCAGCTATAACAAAATTTGCTGCATCTGAACCATCATTTCCTAGCTGTATAGTTCCACCATATAAGTTTACATTATTATCCTGTACAGTATTATTAAATATAACAGTACCTTTATTATCAAGAGATGAAGCATATTCTGCTGGTAAATCAGATGAATTATTAATATTTATAATATTTGTACCAGATGTACCGCCATCAATCCCATCATTAAAAATAATACTCTTTTCAGAATTAGCATTAAGATTTATCGTTCCATTATCATTATAAATAGCATTAGAAACCGTACCATTAGCATCAGTAGTTGTATTGCCAGAAAAAACAACATCATTATTATTAGCAATAATTGTTGTTGTAGGATTAATTGTCGTATTCATTTGATAATTAGCAATAGCACCACCATGTGCTTCTCCAGATTCACTGTTTGCTAAATTATTTTCAAAAGAAGTATCTTCAATAATCATATTTCCATTACGATTAGCAATGGCACCACCAAAAGCGTATAAACCTTTTGCTAAAACTTCATTTCCACTAAAATTTGAATTAGAAATTTTCATATTAGTTCCATTTATTATGGCACCACCAGATGCTTCATAATCTGTATTTGGATTTAAAGAGGAAGTTCTATTGTTAATAACTTTATTATTAATAAAATTAGAATTTGATATTGTAAGAATATTGTTTACATCTATAAAATTTCCAATAGCGCCACCCATAGATGTTCCAAGATTTGAAACTTCTATATAATTACCTAAAAAATCAGAATTTATTATAGATATATCCGAAGATTTATCTATAAACATAACTCCTCCGCTAACATGGCTTTGTTCAAATGCAACACTATTGTTCTTGAATAAAAAATTATCAAAATAGGTTACACTTTCATCATATATATTGCCATATTCAATAGAGTCATCATAATTTCCAGGCTCCAATCTTGAAACATATCCAACTCGTAATACATTAGCAAATGTTGAAGGAATAAAATCTGGTCTTGTTGATGAATAACTTATAGATGCACCATCTCCTAAGATATTATTTGAAGGTCCTAATATAAGTGATTTATCACTTATAATGGTATTTGCTAAAAGTTGTTTTTCTATTGTTAAAAAATATATAAATAAAATAATAAATTTTTTCATAACTATTAAAAAATATATTTATAATATGACAAAATAGTAGCTGTTATTTTTTAAATAACAACTACTATTTTAATTAATTAGTACTATTATAAATTCCTAGTGCCACTAAATTTTTCGCCATGGTTATTTTGGTTTTGACGTCCTCCACTACCTTTATTTCTTATTTTTATATTTTGTTTTTGTTTTATATTTGGATTATTACGTTTACCCTGATGAACTTCGTTTACAAAATCGCCATTAACACCGTTATTAGGATCATTATCAAGCTCCCTTCCCTCTTCTTCCATGAGTCTGTTATTTTCTCTTTGTTGTCTCATCTCTCTTTCTTCTCTTTCTTCTCTTTCTTTTCTTTCCGCGATTCTTTCAAAATGATCAAACATATTTGCAGCATTTCTAAGTGCAACATTATCATCATCTTGTCTTTCTCTTCTTTCCGCGATTCTTTCAAAATGATCAAACATATTTGCAGCATTTCTAAGTGCAACAAAATTATTTTGTTCATTTTCTTCTCCAAAAACTGCAACCTCCAGACCTCTTATTCTTTCTTCATGACTGTCAATAATGTTTTTTAGTGCATTAAGCTCATTTTGAAGCACTTGATTGTTATTAATCAATTCAAATACTCTTCTTGTAAACTGAGATTCTGTTAAATTGCTTTCTTTCAAAAAATCATGCGTCCTCAAAAGTTCTGTTGTTAAATCACTTACCATTTGTTTAATAAATCGCTCGTTTTGTTCTGTCATTCTATCTTTTTCTATATCATACAATCCCTTATCAGCGCAATATCTAGCAACTGAACACAAAATCATTTTAATAACTTCATGATCTATTCTATAATTAGCATAAAGTGGCGTTAAATCTCCAGTAATTCTAGCAATAAATTTTGAGATTTTGCTTTTCTTTTTAATCGTACCCATTGCTTGTTTAGCATATATAGAACCACCTATGCATAAACCAGCAACCGCAATACCGCCGCCTGCTGTATATAGTCCACCAGCAATACCAGAAATATCAGAGCGTACTTTATACATAGTATTTGCAACCTCTTTATTTTCTGCATATACAAATTCATCATCTATAGAATTATCAGCATTTAATTGTTTTATTTTATTTGATTTATTTTGATTCTGAATTGGTGTTCTATTGCCAGTTATTGCACCTCTAAGTTCATCAAATTCTTGACGAGTTACAAAACCACTGTCTTTTATTATATCATAGACAATATTTGTTATATTTTCTTTTGTTGTAAGGTTTGAAAGTTCTGCTTGTAAATCATCAAATGTAACATAATTTAAAAAATTATTTTTAAACTCATCGCTTTCAACAAAATCAGCAAATATTTTATTTATATCTTTTTGTTGTAAATAATTAGACAGTATATTTTGTAAATCAGAAACCTTCACAAAGTTATCTAATGATGTTTTTATTTTAGAAAGTTCTTCTTTTGATGCATAATTTTCTATTATAGAACTAAAATCATCTATTGTTAAATATGATTCTAATTCTGTACTTCTAATATAATCAGCTAAAATGGTATTAACATCGTCTGTGGACATATACTCTTTAAGTACATTATTTAGATAATTAATATCAATAAAATTTGAAGTGTCAGCAAAATTTTCCAAGATTTTTTGTAATTCTTCATTAGTTACAAAATTATACTGCTTAAGCATATTTTCCAAATCTTCTTTTTTAATAGTATCATTCAAAGATTCTATAGTAACATAATTATTTAAAATTTCATTAAGAGTATCTTCTTCAACATAATTGCCTAATATATTTAATGCATCATCTATTTTAATATATTTTTCATCAAATAAATTTTCTATTTGCTCTTGTGTTAAAAAATTGTTGTCTTGTAAAATCTGTATAATGTTTTCTTCAGTTATGAAAGAATTGTCGTCTTTGAGAACATAGTTTTCAAGCAAGTTAGTTAATAAACTATTAATTTCATCTTTGGTAAAATATTTTGAGAGCGTTTCAGATAAATCACTTAAAGTTGCATATCCAGTTAAATTGTTATTAACTTCTAAAATTTTATTGTCAGTATATTGTTTAGCCTCGACTAAAATATCTGAAGTTGTATTTAACAACTTATTATCAACATAATTTTGCAATTCATTGGTAGCTGTATTTATTTTTTGATCTACTACTGCTTGAGATGCCTCATAACCCATTTGATAAGCTGCTGGTATCATACAATTAAAATAATTGTTTTCAATAAATACCTTATCGTCCTGTGAACAATTTCCAAATTTAGCAATGTCATCAATAGAAACTTTTCCAATATTGTCATTAGAGTTTCCAAGCGGTCTAATACCATTAGAATTATTAATAGTATTATTTTTATTATCTTTTAAAAGTAAATATGTCACACCGGCTAATGCAACAAACCCAACGATTTTAGAACCATAATCAAAAGCTTTTTTAGCAAAGTTTAATGCTTTTTTCTTCAAAGATATTTTTGTTTTTTCTTGTTTTATTTCTTGAATATTTTTAGGTTGTACGCCTAATTCAATTGTTTCATTAGGAACTATTATTGTATTGTTATTTGTATCCATATTTTCTCCAGTTTTTATTAATAATTAATTTATATAATATATATTAATATAGACATATACTATTATAAAAAACATATAATATATTATTATATTATATTTTTAAAAACTAGTCAACAATTTTTTTAAAAAAATATAAAATGTCAATATATATATTAATATTATTATAAAATAAATAAAAAATATTAGAATAGATATTACCTATTCTAATATGATTTAAATTAATAATTTCTATAAAAAACTATAGTCCAGTATCGTAATATAAAGTACTACATCCACCATCATTATCAATAGCTTCTTCATAAGTAACCGAACCTAGAGAGGTAGATTCTGCTGTGTTGCAACCGCCTCTCATAGATCCAGAATTATGTACACCATCATCAAGCTTCATATCAACCTTTTTATATAAATCCGGCGTAAAAGACTTATCTAGATGCGAAAATAAATAGATAAAAAGCGCTTTAAATCTTGAGTTTTTTAGAAAAGAATTATTAGATCCATCATTATTTACTATATAATAATAACTGTTTTTAAAAATTTTTGATGATGGTAGGCCACCTTCTCTATCTCCTTTTGTTACATCCGGCTCAAAATCATATGTATTCTTTAAAAACATATCTACAAACGGCCCCTTACTAGCACTAATTCCATCAACATTATAAGGACTGGAAAAACTAGTAGATGTGTAGCTTTCATTTGAATTTATACCGGTAATTCCATCTCTATTTAAATCACCTGGCAATCTGCCTTCTGCTACATAAAATGCAAATATACCCTGTTTTAAACCATTTATTTCATTTATAAATGCTCTAATCTTTGCAGACTCAATTAATGATTGTCCGCTGGTAACTCCAGCTACGAGTAGGCCTATTATTATAAGAACAATTGATAATTCTATTAAAGAAAACGCATTTTTTATTTTATTATTCATATTTATTTTTTTATCATTACTAAATATATTATACTAAACAATAAAATAAATTCAATAATTTTTTATATAATTTTAAATAAACATTCAAGAAATATTGAAAAAGCACAATAGGGAAATACAATTATTGGCTGTAATTATTATTTAATACTACTTTATAAAAGCTACATGCAATGCTAATAATAAAGCATCTTTATCTTTTTTATGAACAGCTATGCCTATATTATTTTTTGAACAACCCATGGAAACCATTAATGGATTAATTTTTACTTCATTAAAAGCGGAAAAAGCATTTTCTAAAATATCACTAGAGGCAACGTTTTCGCCAATTATTGATATTTTTGTTATATTGTCAACAACTTTGAAGTTCGCAATTGACTTAAATAATTTTATGGATTCGTTTGTTAAAAATTTTGTTTTAATAGTTATGCTTATGGATGTTTCAGAAGTTGTAATCATATCTATTGGAATTTGATTTTCACTAGCTATAATGCCTATTTCTCCAATAAAACCTGTATTATTAAACATTTCTTGGTTATCCAAATGTAATATTGAATAATCATCATCAGAGACTATGCCTTTTACTCCATCACCACAAAATTCTGAATTTACAAGTGTTCCTTTAAACTTTTTATTAAATAGATTTTTTATTATTATATCTATATTATAATAGGAAGCTAAGATTGTTTTTGGGTGCAGTACTTTTGCACCAGCTCTCGCCATTTCTGAAGCAATATCTTTGTTCATCTTCTCCCAAGACTTTGCAGAAGAAATTAAACGAGGATCTGCAGACATTACGCCATCAGCGTCGGTCCAAATTTCTACAATATTTGCATCTAAAGAAATACCGGCTATTGAACCACTGTAATCACTTCCACCTCTGCCTAATAACATTATTTCATCATTATCGTTACCGCCAAAGAATCCAGTCATTATAAAAACTGTATTATTATCAATGCTATCTTTTAATTTTTCAAAGCACTTTTTTGTTTTATCAAAATCAACGTTTGCAGATAGATAATCACCATTAGTTTTAACTAAATATTTTGAATTTATTTTTTTACCTTTTATATCATTTTCTATAAGAGCTAATTCCATTAATTCACTAGATAAATCTTCACCATAGGATAATATATTAGCTTGCATTTTTTCACTATAATCACCTGTTAAAAAAATTCCGTCAAATATACTTGATAATGATAAGAATTTATCATTTAAAATATAGGTGTATTTGTCTACTAAATCTTTATTTTTTGAAATATTATTTAATATTTCAAAATGCCTATTTATTATAGATTGCAATGTTGTATGAAATTCTTGTGCTTTTTTTGATTTCGCTAAATCTAATAATTTTAATAATGTATCCGTCATTTTAGATATAGCAGAAACAACCATAAAAGACTTTTTATGTTCTTTTAATCTTTCCTTTATAACATCAACACAGCTAAGTATTGTATCTGCAGTACCCATGGAAGTACCGCCAAACTTTAGCACAGATAAATAATAATCTCTCATTTTCTCCCAAAATAGCACTTTAAAATAAATTTATGTTTTATAATTACATTATATTAATTTAAAATCAAGATTTTATTTACTTTATATAAAATATTTTATACTTGTGCTATAAAAATTAATGGAATAGTACCAAACATAAGTTTGATACTATAAAAATTATTTCTTCTCCAATTTTTCTGTCTCTAAATAATCTGGCACTTCAGTTTCCCATCCAAGCTCTTTTTCTATTTTTTTTGACAAAGCCTCACTTGATGTAAGCTCACCATGGGTAATAAATACTTTTTTAGGTTTGCCTGGCATTGTTTTAAGCCACTCAAGAATTTCTTTAGAGTCTGCATGGTCAGACATATTTGCTAATTTTTCAATTTTTGCTCTAACATGCACCATTTCACCATGTATTTTTATTTCATTTTTTCCATCTTGCAAATCTCTGCCTCTCGTACCTTCAGCTTGATATCCGGCAAATACAATTGTGCAATTAGGTTTTGGCCCATAATTAGCTATATGATGTAAAACTCTTCCACCAGTTGCCATGCCGCTAGCTGATATTATTATTGCAGGATCCGGATAATTTAAAATTCTTTTAGACTGTTCTCTTGTTACGCAGAATTTAACAGATTTATATATATCTTCATATTGCTCTCTTGTAAGTTTATCTTCTTCTTCATAGTCATCAACAAGAGTTGTAACTTTAATTGACATAGGACTGTCTAAAAATACTGTTAAATCAGGTATTCTACCATTATTTTTTAATTGGTTGATATAATACAATATTTTTTGTGTTCTGCCGACAGAAAAAGCTGGAATAATAATTTTTCCGCCCTTTGCAACTGTTCTATTTATTATTTCGTCTAATCTTTCTTTTGGATCAACATCTGAATGTAGTCTATCACCATAGGTTGATTCACAAACTATATAATCAACCAATGGAACATTTGAAGGATTGTGAACAATTGGAGAATTTGGTCTGCCTAAATCACCAGAAAATAAAATACTTGTATCTTTTGATTTTACAACAACACTACCAGCACCTATAATATGTCCAGCTCTTATAATTCTAAAGCTTATATCATCACTAATTTTAACCTCTTCATCAAAATTTACAATTTTGAAATGTCTAAATGTCGCCATTGCATCTTTTTGAGTATATAATGGTTTTGGATTTTTGTGTTTTGAATATTTGTGTTTTTTTGCATATCTAGCATCCTCTTCCTGTAAAAATCCAGAATCCGGCAATAATATTTTACATAAATCATAGGTTGATCCTGTGCAATATACTTTGCCTTTAAAACCGTTTTTAACCAATAATGGTAGGTATCCACTGTGGTCTAAATGAGCATGTGTTAGTATAACAGCATCTATATTTCGTGGATGAACAGGTAAGGCATTCCAGTTTCTTCTTCTTAAATCATAAAGTCCTTGGAAAAGACCACAATCGACTAAAATTTTGGTTTTGCCAGCTTCCAATAAATATTTGGAACCGGTAACAGTTCTAGTTGCTCCTAAAAATGATATTTGAAAACTACCAACGGCTTTTTTTGGAGGTGCTCCAGTAAATAAATCTTTTGAAAAATTATACTTGAGTTTCTCAAGCATTGACAGGTTTTTATATTCTTTTAAATATTTCGCTTCTTTTTTTGCCATGTCTATCACCTTAAAACAATATAGCAATATTATTAAACATAAAATATTAATTGTAAATAAAAAAATTAATAAGATGGTTATTGTATTTAATAATAATTTTTATATTAATAATTTAAAAATTATTTTTTTAAATATTTATAATCTTATAATTATTAACATATAAAAATAGTACAATTAAATGGTTGTAAAATTAATTATATAATTTAGAGTTGTATTATCTAAAATAATAAAAATTAACATGAAAAATTTTATTGAATTACTAATTATAGTAATAATACTTATAATTATATACTTTAATTTTATATTTCTAAATCATCCAAAAGTTACGAAAGGCAAAAATTGGGAAGCTAAAAAATTTGGAAATAGTTATGTAGTCAGTATAGCAAATAACTCAAACTATAACAAACTTTGTTGAAACTGAAAAAATTAAAGCGGGTTCAATAATTGGTATAGGTGCCATAAATGAAGTAACTTTAAGGTTTTTTAATCCACAAACAAAGCAGTATATGGATAAAAATTTTAATCAACAAATGGAAATTACAAACTTAACTGGAAATATTTCAACAAAAGACGGTAAAGAATATTTGCACATGCATATAACTCTTGGTAATGATAAATATGAAGCTATTGCTGGACATTTATTATCTGCAAAAATAAATGGAGCCGGCGAATTTATTATTACTAAATTTTCTGGCGGCAATCTTGAAAGAACTTACTCAGAAGAGATTGGATTAAATTTCTATGATTTTAATAAATAAGTTTTCACTATTTAGTAAAATAATATATTTTTAATATTAAAAAATTACAAATAAGTACTTAATATAAATAATTTTTATATTAGTCTTTAATACTTTTACATTTTAGTACAATTTTATTTTTCTAAAGTTGCAACAATTTCTAGATGCGGAGTCCTAAAGAACTGATCAATACCAGTCAAACTTGTCATTTTATAACCAGCCTTTCGTAATTCTTCTGCATCTATTGAAAAAGTTTGCGGGTTGCAGGAAACCATTACTATATTTTTTATACTACTTTTTGTTATATGTTTACATTGGGCTAAAGCACCATTACGTGGTGGATTTATAACTAATCCGTCATATTTATTCAATTCATCTTTCAATAGAGGTGAGTTTACTAAATTTTTGCATTCAGCTGTTATTTTGTTTGATAAACTATTATTTTTTATGTTTCTAGATAAAATATCTATCATTCTTTGGCTTCCTTCAATTGAATGAACTTTTGTATATTGAGAAAGCGGAAAACTATAGGTACCTATGCCACAATATAGATCTAAAACATTTTTACAATTTTTTAAATG
>CALXXG010000184.1 GCA_944392625.1 uncultured Rickettsiales bacterium | reverse complement strand
ACTTCTTGCACACTGTTTGAAACCAACATGGCAAAGCCGGTTTGACGGCAAGCCATAACGTCGGAATGATCTCCAAAGATAGATAACGCCTGTGCCGCCAATGCACGGGCTGTTACATGAAATACACCCGGAAGTAATTCGCCTGCAATTTTATACATATTAGGAATCATCAACAAAAGTCCCTGTGAACATGTAAATGTAGAAGCTAAGCTTCCTGTTTGCAAGGCACCGTGTAAAGCACCTGCTGCACCAGCCTCACTTTGCATTTCAGTAACGCTAGGTTTCAACCCAAAAATATTTAATTCTCCACTTGCAGAAAATTGATCTGCCAATTCGCCCATTGGTGATGAAGGTGTGATAGGATATATCGCAAACATATCACTCATTTTATAAGCAATTCTTGCAACCGCTTCATTTCCATCAATAGGCTTCATTTTAAATTTAGCCATGTTTATTGAAAAATTGTTATTAAAGTTATGCCAATTATCTTAAAGTCTCCTATTAAATAATCAAGATAATTTTACTTTTTTTTAAAAATATATATAAAATTTCTATGACAAAAATAACTAATGATATAGATTTAATATAAATTATTTAATATATTAATAATCGGATGAATATCATCATAATTCATGTTAAGTGTTAGTGATATTCTGAATCTAGGAGAATTCTTTGGAACAGTTGGATATCTAATTGGCAAAACATAAAATCCATTTCTTAATAATCTGTCTTGCAAAGTCTTTATATCATCTTCATTGTTTAAAATAATTGGTATTATAAAGCTTTCACTATTATTGCTAAATCCAATTTTTTGTAATTCTTCATTAAACTTTTTTGATAAAGTAATTAAATGTGTTCTTTTATCATTATATTTTGGAAAAATATCTTTAACAATATACTTAGTCCAAGCAATATTTATAGGTGGCAAAGATGTTGAAAATATAAAACTTCTAGCTTTATTGATAAGGTAATTAATTATATCATTGTTTGCGACACAAAATGCACCAATAGATCCACAGGCCTTGCCTAAACCACTCATTATAATATCAACATTTTGCACTTGATCTTTTTCATTGCAATAACCAATACCATTTTTTCCATAAACACCGAAAGAGTGGGATTCATCAATCATTAATAAACAGTCATATTTATTTTTTAATTCAACAAGTTTTGCAATATCAGCAAAATCACCATCCATACTAAAAAGACTTTCACTAATTATAATTGCCTTGTTATATTTTTTTCTTTCATTAATCAGAAAATTTTCTAATTGCTCATAATTTAAATGGTTATATCTAAACATCTTTGCTTCGCTTAATCTAATGCCATCAATTATACTTGCGTGATTAAGCTTATCAGAAAATACAACATCATTTTTATTTAAAAGACTTGATAATATACCAATATTTGCACTATAACCGGAATTAAATAACAAAGCTTTTTCTTTACAAAATAATCTTGATAATATTTCTTCTAATTCAAAATATATAGTCTCATTTCCAGTCAAAAGCCTGCTTGAACTTGATGAAAAACTTTCTTTATCATAATAATTTTCAAAAAAATCTTTTTTTAAAGCAGAATTATTGCCAATATTTAAGTAATCATTTGAAGATAAATTAAGCATCTTTGTATTGTTAAGAATAATATATTTGTCATTCTTGCTCTTAATATCCTTAATAGTTCTAAAATTATTATTACCTTTTAATAGCAATAATTCTTTGTTGTATTCTTCCATATATTTTATACATTTATATTTGCTTGATTATCGGCCGCTCTATATACTTCATTAAGTTCTTTTGAAGGTTCAATTTTTTTAACCGGTAAATTTATATTGAGATAATCACATAATAAATTTGATATTTTATTATATCTTTTTATACCTTGCATACATATATCCGCAACTATTTCTTTATCATTTTCATCATAATTTTCTATATTTCTATTAATTTCATCCAATTTTTTTGAACATTTATCAAAGTGCCAAACAATATTATTAATATTTAAATCATTCAAAAAATTATCATTTAGATATATACTGTCAGCATATTTTTTAAAATCCGACGTATACTTTTCAATACTATACGGATAGTCTTCCGGGTACAATACATGTTGATTAAAATAAAACATAGCAATAATATATACAGGCTTTAAATTATCAACAACACCATCATTTTCAATACAAAACGATTTATTTACAATTTTTATAACATCATTCATTTTGTATGGTTCATTTTCAATATTATATTTGTTTAAAACAGGACTATTTCCATCCATATATTTGAATTCTAGATCTGAAAAATAATCAATTAAATATGCGTCTGAATAGGCCGGCAAACCAGATATAATTACATTTGGATTTCTTACATCAGCTAAATTATAAATTAATGAATTTACAAAAATTTTTGATATAGCATCAAAAAACTCAGCATAAGAATCTTCAATTTGGAAAAATCCTATACGGTTCATAGGCAAACCATTTATATGATTTGTTAATACAAACGTAAAATTTTTATATTCTTTTAAAGTTATTTCAGCAGTAATATCCTTCAAAAAATATTTATTATATATCCTTTCATGATTTTTATAAATTGTGTCATTTCCTCCATTTTTATACAATTTTACATGTTTTGCGTTACTGATTCTATTATTATTTTGTTCTTGAACTACAAAACCATCATCTCTACCATTATCCTTATAGGAGAAATAATTATATTTAATATTTTCCTTATCTCGTAAAAATTCATTTAAATCTTCTTTTAATTCTGATATATATTTATAAACACTATCACTTTCTTTAATAAATTTTCTCAATGATTTTAAAAATTCTTTTAATTCTTCCTGTTTGTCATTAACATCATAATTATCTACAAAATGATAAATATTTTTTCTAAAAGCAACTAAATTCGCCACATAATCAGCTTTTTCTTCTAGATCTAAAAACTCCTCCATTACATTTCCTTTTTAATTGATAGCTAGCTTTATATTATATCAAATTTTTTACACAAGTCAATCAATCCATTAGTTTTTTTAACAGTTTATCGCTCAACCTATAATTTTTTATACTATCTTTATTTAATTCAGGAATAAAACCTATTTTATCCAAAACATCAACTTTACCATAATATTCAATCGCGCCATAATTGTCAAGCGGATCATCATTCCCCTTCAAAATAACGCCAGCAATTTCAATATTCCAATTTTTCAAAGCCAATATAGAAGTCAAAGCACTGCTAACACATCCCAATTCATTTTTAACCACCAATATAACCGGCAGATCTAAATATTTAATCAAATCAAGTGTAATCTTTCTTGAATTTATTGGCACCATACATCCACCAGCCCCCTCCACTATCAAATTCCTTCCATCAGTATTTGGCAAAACAATTTTTTCAAAATTAATCTCCACCCCTTCACACTTGCCAGCAAAAGCAGGTGAAGACGGCACTTTCAAACAATAGGCATTCCTATGAATAACCGTGTCAGTCAATCTAGCAATTTCACCACCATCAAGCATGCCATCAGAACCAGTTTGTATAGGCTTAAAATAATCTGCCCTCAAGTGTTGACACAATAAAGGACTAACAACAGTTTTTCCAACATCCGTATTCGTTCCTGTAATAAAATATTTTTTCATAAATCTCCAAATAAAATTAAAGTTATAACAAAAGCGTAAAAACACTTCACAAAACACCAACCCAGCAAAAATCAACAATTGCATTTACCATAACATTTTAACAAAAGCCACAATAGCAAACCTCAATTTCAAAATCAATCACAAAAACAAAATTTAAAAATTTACATGCTTGAACTTCACATTTATAAACAAAATATCAAATATTTATTCAAACCAATATTTTTAATATTTTCATATTTTACAGTCCATAAACAATTATTAAAACTTTTAGTTGCAACATAAATATTAAATATACAAAAAGTTTAAAAAATACTTGAATATTAAAAATTCGCAATTAAAATCTAACTTGCGGTAGTGGTAGCTACTCAAACATCAATCTAGAGTTGTTTGAGATCAATAGTGAGACTTAAACCAAAAAAGAAGTACTTCGTGATACTTCTTTTTTGCTTTTATATTCAAAATAATTTTTAACAATTAGCAATAAGATCATACGCCAAACTTGCTAAAGCAATATAATGATAAGCACGATTTTTATCCAGATTTTTAGCTAAATTATGAGCTTTTTCATTCCTAAACATTTGTATTGACATATGAAGATATTTAGCACCGTCAAAAAAATCCTTTTCAGCCTGTGATATTGGTTTATGTCCAAAAATTTTTTCAAAATTTTCATCTTTAAAAGCATTACTTGCTTTTTCATCACCAACAATTTCTCTTAATTTTTCCCTATTAATTTTATAAGCTTCTTCAATAGCATGATAATAATCTTCAACCTCTATATATCTTTCTATGTGATTTTAAATATCTTTTTCTATTTTTAT
>CALXXG010000183.1 GCA_944392625.1 uncultured Rickettsiales bacterium | reverse complement strand
TGGTTATCCTTTTGCATATGTTGAAAACATACACCATCAATATGTATTAATCTTCAGAAAGGATAAAAAATAATGAAATTTGATGGTCTAATATGTGGAGATTCAGATATTTTACTTAAAGAAATGTTGGGCCAAAATATTTCTGTAGATTTGATTTTGACCGATCCTCCATATAACTTGAATAAAGATTTTGGAAATGATAGTGATAAACTATCACTTGAAGAATTTTTGCTTGTTACCCAAAAAAGAATAGGTTTATGCAAAAATTTATTAAAAGATGATGGTAGCATAATTTGGTTTGGGATACATCATTATATTGGTTTTATTCAATCAATAATGTATGAAGCTAATTTAAATTATAGACGTATGAACATTTGGTATTATGAAAATGGCTTTTGTAGGACACAAAAAGCTCCTTTAACCCAGTATGAACCATTTTTATGGTTTTCAAAATCAAATAAAAAATGGACTTATAATGTTGATGATGTGAGGATTCCATATAAAAGTACTGATCGTTTGAAAAATCCAATCTATTATAAAAATTCAAAGGGAGAAAAGGTAAAATGGGAACCTAATCCATTAGGGGCAATGCGTGGAGATGTTTGGGCTTTCCCGACTTTAGCAGGGAAAGTATTCAAAGATGAACGAACAGAACATCCAACACAAAAACCAGAATCTCTAATAACTGAGATAATTAAAGCATACTGTCCTAAAAATTCGGAAGGCTTTTATGATGGTATAATATTAGACCCATTCCATGGTTCTGGTACTCTCGGTGTATGTTGCGAAAAACTTAATTCACAGGGGCATAAAATTAAGTGGATTGGAATAGAAATAGAAAAGAAATGGTGCGATGTAGCAAAAGATAGATTAAATAAAATTTATTCTTTTGCCTAAATTAAGGATGGATTTGTGTATATATCAAAAATAGAAATTGAAAATTTCAGAAATTTTAGAAAGGTATCATTTTCTACAAAATCTAAGATTGTTGTTATTGGTGAAAATAAATCAGGTAAAAGCAACCTTATACAAGCCATTCGGTTAGTTTTAGATGATAGTTTGCCTGACAGTAAAAGATATTTGGATAAAAATGATTTCAATTTTTGTATAGATTCTCCTATTGAAAAAGGTTCGGAAATAATAATAAGTCTTGAATTTACAGATTTCTCAAAAGATACAGAATTGTTATCAATTCTTTGCGACTATTTGATAGCTAAAGATATTGCCAAGATAACTTATAAATTTACTCCTAAAGCAGAAATCTTTGAGAAGAAAAAAATTGCAGGAGAAAAATTAAATATTAATGACTATATGTACTATTTTTATGGAGGAAATAATCCATTAAATGTTATATATAAAAATGAATTTTTAAGTGTAATAAGAATGCGAACACTTGATGCAATAAGAGATGTTGAAAATGATATGGAATTGTGGTCAAAATCTCCACTAAAAAATCTATTAACTAATGATAAAATTATTAATCAGGAAGAGTTAAATGGACAATTAGAAAAAATACAAACAGAAATTTCTCGAACAACCAATTCTTTTAAAGATTCAAGCATAATAAAATCATTACAAAATAATATAGATGGATATTTAGAAAATGTTGCAGGTGTATCTACTATAAAAACGGATATTAATTTAGAAGGGAATAATGATGTAAATAATATTCTAAAAATAATAAAAATTTTTTCTAGTGATAATGAACGCACAGCACATAGTTTATCACAAGAAAGTTTAGGGTTAAATAATTTACTTTATTATTCATTATTTATGCTATCGGAGAAACCATTTAAATCAATTGTAGCTATTGAAGAGCCAGAAGCTCATTTACATCCTCATTTACAAAGGATGATATTTAAAAATTCTATGGAAAATTGTCCATTAATTTTGACTACACATTCCCAAAATTTAGTCAATACCATTTCTGATATAAGAAATATTGTTGTTCTTAATAATTATGCTAACACCACAAAAATTAGTTCTTTAGCAAATTTAAATATGACAGATATAGAACTTAAAAATATCCAAAGATATTTAGATGTCAATAGAAGCGAGATGCTATTTGCAAAAGGTGTTATATTAGTCGAAGGCATTGCAGAAGAATATCTAATACCACAGTTTGCAAAAAATTTGTTTGGACAAGATTTAGATCAGTTGGGTATATCTGTATGCTCAGTAAATGGAACTCATTTTGCAGATTTTGTTAAATTGCTTAATTATATAAATATACCCTTTGTAGTAGTTACAGATGGGGACAATAATACCAATACAAAAGATTTTAATGGTGAAAATATTCTATATTCTGATGGTATTGTTCGTGGCTTATATTTAATCAATGAAACTAATATTGATTTTATTGAAAATATTATCAATAAATATATTTCTTTTGTACCTGATTTAAAATTAGGTAATGGTAGTATTACTACAAATAAAGATATGAGAAGAAAAGGAATAAAAATATTACAAAAATATAAATTAGATTTGTTTAATCGAATACTTAAACATAATGGAATATTTTTAAATGAAACAACATTAGAAATAGAATTACTAAAAAACGGATATAGTCAGCATTTTAAAAATATATTTAATCGATATTTTTCAGAACGCAAATTTAATTTAATTAAAGAAGAGTTAGATAACCAAATAGCTTCTAATAAACTAATAGAATACATTGAAGAAATTGGGAAAGGGCGTTTCGCACAAGAATTATCAATTTCAATATCAAATGCAGATGAAATCCCAAAATATATAAAAGAAGCACTATTAAAAATAAAAAATAAAGTAATATAATGACAACAGAATTTTATAATAAATGTTTAGAAGAGTGTTATACAGATCAAGAACAGGCTAAAGTCCTTGATTCAGATAATCATACTATAATAAAAGCTGGACCTGGTTCGGGCAAAACAAGAGTTTTAACTTTAAAAGCTGCGAAATTATTATTTGAAAACATAGAAATTCCGCGAGGCATTGCTTGTATTACATATACAAATAAAGCTACTCAAGAACTTAAAAATAGACTGAATTTATATGGAATAAAATCTCGTAAAAATTTATTTGTAGATACAATTCATAAATTTTGTATTAATAATATATTGCTTCCATTCTCAAAATTATATAATGATTACGATATAAGCAGTTATAAAATAATTAAAAATACAACAAAATATTTTGATGAATTCTTTGAACATTTTTCGATTACTGATAAAAATGCCAAGGATAATTATAAAAAATTTTTCAAAGAATATAAATATAAACAATACAAAAATCAAGAAAAAGCAGCACAAGCTTATGAATACTATTCAAATATTTTTTATAATAATAGCTGTCTGAATTTTGATTTAGTTTTAGATGTTGCAAATGAAATAATACAAGATGATTATGTTTGTAAATGCCTTGAAGCTAAATATCCATATATATTAATCGATGAATATCAAGACTCTTCTATTGCTATGCATACCTTATTTAAAACTTTAATGGATAAAACCAATATTATTTTCTATATAGTTGGAGATCCTAATCAAGCTATATATGGTTTTACTGCATCGTCACCTAAATATTATAATGAATTATTTAAATCTGAAATTTTTCAAAAGATTGAATTCAATAAAAATTATAGAACACAAAATAATATTTTCACTGTTGTGAAAAATTTTTTAACAAATACGCAACAAATAGTAGCAATTAATAAAAATACAAGTTGTTATTATAAAAAGTGCAATAATTTAGAAGAACAAGTAGTGTATATAATATCAAATATTCTTCCAAAATTATATAGCAAGGGAATTCTAGCAAAAGATATTTGTATTTTATATAGAGATTTTATAAGTGAAAATTCGATAATAGAAGTATTAAATAAATTTAATGTAAATTTTGTCGATAATAATAAAGTATATGTTGACAAAGAATACAATGATTCTGATTTAGTAACTTTTATTGAAGATATCGTTTTATGGTTATTAGGAAAAAATAAAACAGATAAAGAAATAACTTATAAGCAAATATTTTCTGACTATATTAAACTTTTTCATAAAAAGAAGATTATTTCTTACAATGATAAAAAAGAATTAAAAAGTAATTTATATAAAATTTTGGCTGATTATACTTTCAATAATGAAACAAAGTTTTCAAATTTTATTAAATATCTAAAAGAACAAGTATTTATCGAAAAATTATTAGAAGATAATAATCCAGACGAAATTGATGTATTTAAAAGTATAATAAATAAAACTGAATGTTATTCAATAGCAAAATTTGCAGAATGCATTGAATCTGAGGATTCCATTCGATTATTATCTGCTCACAGTTCAAAAGGCTTAGAATATAAGGTAGTGATTATACCCGACTTGGAAGATGGTAGATATCCTAGTTATAAAAGTTTTAATAACAATGAAAAACTTGAAGAGGAAAGAAGGCTTTTATTTGTAGCAACAACTAGGGCAAAAGATTATTTATTTATATTATATTCTGGGTTTTATATTTCCAATGGAAGAAAATGGGATAATGGATCTTCAAGGTATTTCAATGAAATAAAATCTATGTTTACTGATGCAGATAATTTTACCTAAAATTTATATATTTTTCTTGATATTTATGTTACTTTTTCTGCTTTCTCATGTTAATTAACAACTTGTTTTTTAATAATAATAAAATACAATTAACCATTCTTTTACTCAGATTAGAATTTTAAGTATTCCATTTTACTATTTTTATATTACAATTATTATTATGGGTTGGATATACTTACTAATTGCAGCTTTATTTGAAGTCGGTTGGCCATTTGGCTTAAAAATGGCTTCTTTGGGAAATTACAAACTCTTATGGATAATTTTTGCAATTATCACAATGACCCTAAGCGGTATTTTCCTATTTTTAGCTCAAAAAACGATTCCGGTTGGAACAGCTTATGCTGTATGGACTGGGATTGGAGCCACATGCACATTTCTAATAGGTGTGTTTCTATTCAACGATTCACTCAGCCTAATACGTGCTTTAGGTATATTTTTAATTATTTGCGGCGTAGTCCTATTAAAAATTGCAAATTAAACTTGTCTAAACAATTAAATGAATATTATTTACAGATTAAAAGCATATTAACTAGTTGATAGCTCTTTTTCCCAGCAATAAAAGAAATATATCCCAAGTATGAAGTATATGCCCCACATCAGAATTGTTGCAAAGCAGTTCGAACCGTTTAGATAAGCTTCTATCCACATAGCAAAAGAAAACCCATTTACAATAGTCCAAAAATACCACTGTTCAATACAGCGTTTGACTGTAAGCACTAACCCGAAAATTGAAAAAACCGTTGTGAAACCATCCATGAAAGGAGAACTATCCCCTGTTTTCTTTAAAATAATTGAAATTAAAACAGACAAAATTATTGCAGAAATAAAAAATACGTACTGAGCTTTTCTATTTAAAGAAATTTTTATTATTGAATTATCCTTCACACTAATATGTTTTTTCCATCTGAAAATCCCTAAAATCTGCATCGGGAAATAATAGCACATATACAAAAATAAATTTCCCCAAAATCCGTTTTGATAAGCCAGGTAAGAATAACATAACGTTCCGCATAGACCTAAAAAATAGCAAGATATTTTACCCTTTCCTGCAAGTATCGTATAACTTATACCACAAATTGCAGAAATTAATGCAACTTTACTATCATTAATATAAAAAGAAAGTAAAATAATAAAAAGAATACTTATAGGGAAAATTATTCTTTCAT
>CALXXG010000182.1 GCA_944392625.1 uncultured Rickettsiales bacterium | reverse complement strand
AATATGGCTGCATCAATATACACCCATCGTTGCTGCCACGATGGAGAGGTGCTTCTCCACTTCAAAGAGCGTTAATGGAAGGCGATAAAGAAACTGGCGTATGTGTAATAGTTTTAGGAGAAGGCTTGGACGACGGTGACATACTAGCTAGTGAAAAAATAGCAATAACAGAACAAACAACTTTAGAAACCCTGCACGATGATTTATCAGAAATTGGTGCAAATCTAATGCTAAAATGTTTAGATAATATAGAAAAAAATAAAAAAATTATAGCAACACCACAATCAGCTGAAGGCTTAACCTATGCAAAAAAAATAGAAAAATCAGAAGGATTAATTGATTTTAATAAACCAATTAACACTATAGATCTATTAATCAGAACGCTAGGAAAAACAATAGGAACATATTTTGAATACAATGGTGAAAGAATTAAAATATTAGAAGCTAATATTATTAGCACACTAACAGATGAACAAAAAAAGCTTGATAATGGAAAAATAATTGATGGTGGTTTTTCTATAAAATGCAGCAATGGAATTTTAAAACCATTAATACTTCAAAGAGAAGGAAAAAAACCTCTAAAAATAGATGAATTTTTAAGAGGTTTTAATTTTAATACTAAATAGTTTAGCTAAAGCTAAACTATTTTTTATTTTTTTCTTTTTCTTCTTTATATTTTGCTTTCATTTCCTTTGCTTTCGAATATTGTTCAGTTGCAAATGTTTTTAAATTTTTATACATTTCTCTAACATCAGGAAATAAAGTTCTCCATAAACTGTTTGAATTATCTTCATATTCTTCAGGGTGTCTAACAACAACTCTTGTTGATGTTAATAAATCATGAAACACTAGTTTATTTTTTGTGAAAAAAATTAAATCATACCATGTTAAAAATAATATTATTGCTATTACAAATATTTCTTTTGTCATGAAAGTTGGCATGCCAAAATCAAATAATAGTTTAAAACACATTACAAAAAATATAAATATCCAAGGCACCATAGTCAAAATACTTCTAAAAATTATTTGTAATGAACTAATTTTGCCACCATCTTTTGAAACTACATAAATACCCAACAACTTTTGTCCAATTGTAGCGGACCATTTTGTTGAAAAAAATATGCCATTATATAACATTGACAGCAAAAAGGCGCCAGCTATAAAAAATATTATATTTTTAAATAGAGGAGAGTCCAAAATAAAAGCTAATTCAACTAAGGTTAGCTTATTAATATCAAACTTTCCATATAATAATTCATATTTTTTAGCAAAATCAATTATTCTATTACCAAGCCAAAAATTTAAAGAAAGCATGATATACAAAAATCTTATTAAATAAACGCAAAAAGCGTCTATAAGAAATGCAAAAAATCTATTTTTTATTGGTGCAGCAATTATTTGATTATTATTTTCCATATTAATAAATTAAAATTATTCTAATAAGAAAATATAGCAAAATTAATTAAAATCAACAGATATTTAAAAAATATTATTCCTATTATTTATAATAAATAAATTGGTTTTAAAATTACTAGTATCATTAAAAAAGAAACTAAATAATAAAAATAAAAACTCTATTCTTTAAAGAATAGAGCAAATATTAATTAATTATAGCAAAATATTATTTTGCTTTTTCATTCAAAACTTCTAAATCAACAGCTCCAGGTATTAATTCGCCATTAATAATAAAAGCTGGAGTTCCCTGAACACCATTTTTATCCGCCAATTCAATATCTCTTTTTATCATATCGCCAATTTCTTTATCTTTTTCCTTTAAAGTATTTTTTACTTTTTCAACATCTACTTTACTTTCTTTAATAGCATTATAAATAGGATCATCAGAACCTCCAAAATCTTTCATTAAAGTATCAAAATACTTAAAATATTTATCAGGTTCAGCCAACAAAATAGCATGTCCAATTTGTGTAGCATATAAAGATGATTGACCTAAAATTGGTATTGGTCTCAAAACAATTTTAATATCTTTTCTGAGTTTTAAAAGTTGATCAATTACTTTTGATTCTCTTTTACAGTGGCCGCAATTGTAGTCAAAAAACTCAGTAATCTCAATTGTTCCGTTGGGATTTAAAACTGCAATGTTCTCTTTTTGTGTTGACATAACCATTATTAAAAGTTGAATGTAATATACATATTATAAGGTTGTATTTAAAAATCAATAAATTATTTAAAATTGTTATAAATTTTATAAATTTAAATTAAAATATGAATCACTGCAATAATACTGAGAATTTCTTTTACCATCAATCACATCCTTATATGAAGCATATTCAACCTTTATATCGCCAGCTTTACATCTGCTTATTACATTGCCGGAATTATATAATCCATCATCTATTTTTTTATCAAATTGCTCTATAGCTTTTGCATGAAGAATATCATCACTGTCATCATATATTCTAAAGTTAATATAAGTTGAATTTATCTTTGCGTTTTGTAAATAATGGCCGTCTTCATTAGATTTTTCTTTAAAATTATAAAAGTAATAATAACTATTTTTTAAAATACTAGAATAAGGTACGCCACCATCTTCTTTATGGGCGCCAGAAACTGGTTGAAAATTAGAAATTTTATCTAAATACATTTCTATAAATGGGGCATTATCTATATTTTGTCTTTTATCATTATACGGATTGGAAAAATCACTTTTTGAATAAACCTGTCCGGAATTTGTGCCAATAATACCAATTTTATCAATATCACCAGGAAGCCTATTATGCGAAGCATAAAATATAGATACATTTTGTTTCCATACATTATACTCATTTATAATAGCTCTTATTTTAGCATTTCTTATCAGCATACTTCCTCCTATTATAGCAGCCGTAAGCAGCGCTATTATAATTAGCACTATTGACAGTTCAATCAATGAAAACGCCCCATAAGCATTTACTAATTTTACTTTCATTTTTTAATAAATTATCTAAAAGCTTATTAACACTATACTTACTTATTAAAAATATTAACTCTATTTTAAAAAATCAATTATATTTTAAACTCATCTATAAAGTTTACGACTGCTTACTCTTGATATAATTGTCCACATCAGTAAAGTATTTACAATAAAAATTTTTATAATCTTCTGCTAAACCTATATTTAGTACATCTCTATAATTAATCCATAAAACATCTGTTGCGCTGTCATTTTTTAATTTATTATCTATATCATCAGATAAAGAATCTGCTATATAAAATAATATTTCACCAAGTTCGTTGCAATAGTAATCAGGGTGCACACAAACGCCTAATTCTTTTACTAATTTAACATTTAATCCGGTTTCTTCAGAAACTTCTCTTGTGGCGCATTCCTCTAAAGTTTCTCCATTTTCTAAATGTCCTTTTGGAAATGATAAATATGTAAAATCACCATAGGTGGTTCTGATTACTAATATATTATTTGGATCTTCTTTACTGACTACAATGCAGCCACTTTTTTGCCTTGGTATCATAATATATATAATATTATCATTAATAATAATATATACTTTTTTAAAGTCAATAAATACAATAAAATAAAAATATATTTTTTATTAATATTTTTTATTTTGATAAAAATCACAAAAAATAATTTATTATTATAATTCAAGTATTATAATATAAATATTTAGCGATTATATTGATTTTTAAAAATTATTAATTATTATGACATAAAATTATAATAAATTAGCTTAAAATATTATATATGGTTGATAACAACTTTTATTATAAAAAAGACAGACTTAATCAATTGAGAGGATTTTGCACAACCGTTAAATTTAATTCAATAAACAGAGCAGCAAAAGAATTGGGCGTGGAACCACCAACAATTAGTAAACAAATATTCGCTTTAGAAAGAGACACCGGTTTAAAATTATTTGATAGAGAAAAAACAAAAAGACGATTAAAAATAACTGATACTGGACTAGAATTTTATAAAAAATCAATTGATGTTCTTCAACAGGTTGAAGGATTATTTAATTATTATTCAAATGAAGTATATAATAAAAATAATAAAAAAATTAAATTAGCAGCCCATCATACGGCTTTAAACTATTTAGTTCCAAAATATATTGAATCTTTTAGAAAAAAGCATCACGATGTCAACTTTACAATTTACAATATAAAGATTAAAGAGGCTTTTGAAAAATTAAATAATGAAGAAATAGATTTATTAATACACGTTTCCGACACAATACCACCCGAATTTTCTTCAATAACATTATTTGATTTTAAACCGATTATTTTGATGCACAAAGATAATCCATTGGCAATTAAAGATAGTAGAGATATAACATTTAATGATTTATCTAAACAAAATATGATTATGTTGGATAAAGATAATATAATAGAAATTTTTGTTAAACTATGCAATATATATAGAATAAGAGAAATTATAGATATAGTTAATGGCGATTGGGAATCAGTTAAAAATTTTATAAAGTTAAATATTGGAATACATTTATATTCTGGAATATATAATAAATTTGAAGAATTTATGGACAAAGATATAGTAAGTAAAAATGTGGAGCATTTATTTCCATCAATAAAATTTCAATTAATTACCAAAAAAGGCAAAATCCAAAATAATATAGTCAAAGATTTTATTAAAATAATAAAAAAATACAATTAACTATTTATTATAAAATTTAATAATAAAATAAATTATTAATTTTTATAATATTTATATTATTAATAATATATAATATAAATATATATTATTATCGTCATATTTAAATATAACCTTTAATGTTATATATCATACATATTGTTCAATTGAAATTTTAATAACTTATCGTTTATATAAAATTATTATTAATTACTAAAGTTTTTTATGGAAATTAAAAAAATAAGCAATATAGATTTAATATCATCTTCTCAGAACTATTCTGAATATCTAGAAAAAATGACTATTAATATGGATGACAAAATAGATTTTTTAATAAATAACATAAATAGATTCAATATAATTATAGATATAGGCTGTGCTGATGGAACCTTGTTATCAAGGATAAAAAATATGTTTGAAAACATTATATGTATTGGATATGATATAGATAGCAAAATAATTGAAAAAGCAAAGATTGATTCAGTTAATAAAAATTTAGATATAGTATTTACTAATAATCAAAGTGAATTGTTAAGTTTAGTAAATAATTTAAAAAAATATTATCCTAGTTATAAAATTTTAGTCAATATGTCATCATTATTGCATGAAATATATTCATATTGTACAATAGAACAACAGGATAATTTTTTAAAAATGGTTGAGAGTATAGAACCGGACTATATTTCTATTAGAGATTTTTATATAGAGGATAGCATAAAAATTAAAAAACCTAATAATGCCATTGCAGATAAAGTTGAATCGTATTTCTGTAAAATAACTCCTATTCAGCCAAAAATAAAAAATATTGGAAATAATTTCTTAAATTCTTGGGAATTTTTATATGGAAAAGTTAGAGAACATAATGCCTCTTTAATACATATAACATTAAAGTTAAAATCGCTAAAGCAATCAAAAGAAATTATGGAAAGAGAATTTTTTGAAAATTATTTATCCTTAACAGATTCAAAGCTAAAAGCATTTACTAAACTTGGGAAAAATACATATAACACATTATATAAAGAAAGATATTCTACAAATAGTTTTAAAAACAATTTAAAAAAAGAAATTAAATTGACAAATGAAGAAATTAATTCATTACCAAATACAAAAATAAAACTTTTACTTGAAAAGCAAAAAAATTACTGTAGCAATATTAACAATTATCAAACGAAATAATTAAGGAAAATATATATGGCAAAAGAAATAGAAGCAAAATTTTTTATAAAAAATAAGGATGAAATAAGAAATAAATTATTAATTAATGGCCTAAATCTAGCAAGAAAAGAAAGACTGATAAAAAGAAAAGTTTTTCATAATGATGAAATTGGAAAATTCATTAGAGTTAGAGATGAAGGGGATAAAATTACAATGACCTATAAGAATATAATAGATTCAACTATAAACGGAGTTGAAGAGGTGGAAATTATAGTAAATGATTTTGATAGTGCTGTTGAATTAATTAATAAAACTAACTTTAAAGAGGTAGCTTATCAAGAAACTTTAAGAGAGACTTGGAACAATAATGAGGTTGAAATAGATATTGATACATGGCCGTTTCTACAGTCTTTTATAGAAATTGAAGCTCAAAGTGAAAACCTAGTTAGAAAATATACAAAAATATTTGAC
This sequence comes from uncultured Rickettsiales bacterium, assembly GCA_944392625.1. Classification (GTDB taxonomy): domain Bacteria; phylum Pseudomonadota; class Alphaproteobacteria; order Rickettsiales; family UBA1997; genus CALXSC01. The sequence continues at coordinate 4,996 of CALXXG010000182.1, read as the reverse complement.
TTCAATTTTGAAAACGACGCTTATTTTGGTGGTGTTGCTGTACTCTATAATAAAATCTACAATATAGATAAAGAAATTGTAAATAAACTCCCAAATATAACATTTGACAATATAGAATTAGAAAAATTTTTAAAAAATAAGAGGTAATTTATGAAACTAATATCGCTTATTATGCTTAAACCTTACTCTTTAGATAATAGTGTGGAAAAAGATCTTTTACAAGAGATATCTTCAAAAAAACTTGATATATATTTTAAAAAAGATGTCTATGTTTCAAAAGAAAAATTATTAAACTCTCAACCATCTCTAACAAATGGAAAATATAATAAAGATGATTGTGAAAAAATATTAAATAACAGTATTGGAACCTCTAGATTTTTTCTTGTAGTTGGTGATGAAAATATTTTTAGAGAATTAAAGGAAATAAAATGGAAAATAAGAAATAAATATAGTAATTTATCAAAAGGAATAATTGGCAAATCCTATGTGCATTCAAGCGAGGATTATAAAGAACTATTAAATGATGTTTCTACATTTTTGCCAGAAAAATTACCACTAATAAAAAATGTTAATGAAAGATTTACAAAATATTGCAGCTGCAATGCAATAGTAAAATAATAGTTATAATATTGCATTTTAAAATAGTCATTATAATTTAATAAATATTAACAAAAAGGAGATAAAATGGAAAATATAGAAAAACATTTTTGTGTTACAACCTATGTTCTAGATACAAAAACTAATAAGTTTATTTTTGTTAGACATAAAAAATTGCAGAAATGGTTTCCAGCGGGTGGACATGTTGAATTAAATGAAAGCCCAGATGATGCGGCAAAAAGAGAAGTGTGGGAAGAAACGGGTATTAAAAATTTAAAATTTATTGAGCCGGAGTTTATTGATAATTATAAAATTGACAATCTGTTGACTAGACCGTTTGGCATACAATTGAATAAAGTAAAAGATAATCACTACCATTTTGATTTAATATATTTTGCTACTGTTGATGGTGCTGATTTAATTTTGAATGAAAAAGAAAGTGAAGGAATTGAAGAATTTTCATTGGAAGAAATTTTAAATCCTGATTTTGATACATTTGAAAATCAAAGGCAATGGTGTAAATATTTTAAAGAATACGTTAAAAAATAATAAAGTTTTTATATATAAATGACGGAAAATCCGTCATTTTTTATTTTATTATTAACTATAATTAATATTGATTTTAAAAAAACTAAAGATAGAATATTTAGGGTTTAATAATTTTTCACGTTATGGATAAGAAAAAGTTTATGCAAGAAGCAATAAAATGCTCGCTTGAAGGTATGAATAGCAATGCTGGCGGACCTTTTGGAGCTGTTATTGTCAAAGATGGAGAAATAATTGCTAGGGGCTGGAACAAAGTTACAAGCACTAACGATCCTACTGCACATGCTGAAGTTAGTGTCATAAGAGAAGCTTGTAAAAAATTGGGAACATTTGATCTAACCGGATGTGAATTATATACATCTTGTGAGCCATGTCCTATGTGTTTATCTGCTGCATATTGGGCTGGTATTAAAAAAATCTATTATGGAAATACTAGGAAAGATGCTGCCAACATAAATTTTGATGATGATTTTATCTATAGAGAAATTCCATTGCCAATGGATGAAAGATCTATACCAATGGAACAATTAGATAGAGAAGAGGCAATTAAAGCTTTTGAAGCTTGGGCAAAAAAAGATGATAAAATAGCCTACTAATAATTTTTGTAATTTTGTATTAAATTAATTTTTTTTATTAAATACAAAATTACATTTGTCTATATACCTTTTTAAAATATCAATATCATCTTCACTTAATTTTTCTTCTTCCTGTGGTTGTGAGTTTGAAACTTTCTCTTCTAAAGGGATAACTTTTACAAGTGCATTTGTTAAACTTGTTATTATTGAAACTATGTCCCTTCTATTGCCAAATAAAAAATCAATTATTGCTTTATTTTTTTCTGAAATTATATTGTCCTTTGAAAAATCATTTATGTTATCTTCTAAAATTTTAATAACCGCTAATATCAATTTTCTTATTCTTGTTAAATCACTTATTGAAATATTTTTATTATTCATGTCTACCTTTTTTATATACTAATATATAAAGTATACATAAATAGAATATATGGAAGACTTATTTTTATATAAATGGTACCTCCGGTCAGACTCGAACTGACATGTCTCGCGACAATAGATTTTGAGTCTATCGTGTCTACCATTCCACCACGGAGGCATGTATATGATGGGGTATGAGATGAGATTCGAACTCACGACCAACGGGATCACAATCCGCTACTCTAACCAGCTGAGCTACTCATACCATCATCATATAATATAATATGATATTGTTTTTATTTAGTCAAGATTATTTTTTAAAAATCATTAAATAATAAATAATATAATTGTCTATATATAAGCAAATAACGGTGAATTTGGATTTTTACTAAGTTTTGATAAATCTTCTTTTTTTAGAGAAAGATAACGTTCAAAAATCATTTTTTCAAAACGAATTTTACCAGTTTTTCCATTAATATACCAAGGTGTATGATACTTTTTATTATCAGAAAGCTCATTATTGTTATTTTTTGTAGGCTGATTGCTATTTAGATGTAAAGCTTTATTTTTTAACTTTTCTGTATTATTTAATGAAGTCTGCAATGTTGATGAATGCTTATTTAGAGTTTCTTTTACAATATTTTTGTTATTTTCTTTGTATGTTCTTAAAATTATATTTAAATCTCTTTCCAATCTAACCTCATCATCACTATCAGCGCATAAAAAAGATGATTGTGAATATGAATGAGTTAAACTACTATCATTTAAGCTTTTTCTTTGTTCAAGTAATTCATTACTTTGAAAGTCTTTATTAATTGTTCTTCTTGTTTCCATATTGTTTATTAAAAGTTGTTGGTATTTAAATTATACAAAAAAACTAGTAATAAGTCAAATATTATATTTTTTGTATTATCAAAAAAATGCTTGAAATATAGAAAAAATATTTATATAATATATGCACCTCAATAAATTTTGTAGTATATATGGGAGATATAAATTGTATACTATTGAATAATTCTAAGATTATTAAACAAGCAACTCTATATAAACCTGCGGTTAAAAAATATAATCATATGGGCAATAACTATTTTGTAAAAGAATATCAACTTTCCAATAGTTTTCAAAAAAATAAGGTATTAAAAATTCTATTAACTTTTGAACTATTAAAATATATGAATATTAATATACCTGAAATCTCCACATATTACGATGACAACAAAAGATTGTTAAAAGTTCTATCAAAAGAATGCGGAATTGAACAAATAGCAGAACAATCATCTCTTCCAAACAGTAAAAATGAGCAAGAAGAGCTGGCCAAAATAATATATACAGCTGATTTATTAGGATTAGGAGATGTTGCTAATGATAATATTATAAAAGGAGATGATAAACTATTTTTAATAGATTTTGACCCAATTGATAGTAGCATTAATTCTAGATTTAAACCTCTTAATGTATTTGGCAATATGGGAGAAGAAAAATACAGTGTTGCAAAATCATTTGATTTACATAATACAAAAGGTAATTTTGAAAAATTATGCGAAATACCAGAATTTGGTGCCAATACAGACTTAACTATTAGCGAAAATAATAAAAAAAACATTGAAGAGAAATTTTTTAGTCTAAATAGAACAAAAATAAACGAAATCGTCAATAATACAATAAATAAATATTTTAATAATATTTCTGTGGACTATACAAAAATAAAAGAAGAAATTATTGAAAGATACGAATACATATTAAAATCCAGTAAAGAAGCCGCTAATAAAAAAGATTGTGAAAAAAATTATTCCGAAGTAGACATGGCGAAACCTTTAAGCAAACTTTTAAATACAACATGCTCTTGCAGTTTTACTGCAAATTTTATGGATGATAGTTCTCAAGATAATAATATATATAAAAATACCGAAAAAGAACATTGCGATTTATTCCAAGAGTATATAAAAAATAAGCAAAAAAACAAAAATATACAGTTTGACATTATAATAGAATAAAATTATTGATTTTTTTATTGTAATGATTATCTTCTTTAGAAGAATTATATTCTTAAAATTATATGAAAAAAATTATTTTAACTGGCGAAAGGCCAACAGGTCCTTTACACATTGGTCATTATTTTGGGTCTCTAGAAAATAGAGTAAAATTGCAAAATGATTACGAAATGTATATAATGTCAGCAGATATGCAGGCATTAACAGACAATTTTGAAAATCCAAAGAAAATTCAGGACAATGTCTTTGAGACAATATTAGACAATTTAGCTGTTGGTATAGACCCAAAAATCACAACGCTTTTTATACAATCGCAAATACCAGAATTAACCGAACTTTTTACTTTTTATCTAAATTTAACAACTGTATCAAGATTAGAAAGAAACCCAACTATAAAAACAGAAATTGCACAAAAAGGTTTTGAAGAAAGTGTGCCAGCAGGTTTTTTATGCTATCCGGTTAGTCAGGCCGCGGATATCACAGCATTTAAGGCTGAACTTGTGCCTGTTGGTGAAGATCAATTACCGCTTATTGAACAAACAAATGAAATAGTTAGACGATTTAATAGAATTTATAACACAAATGTTTTAAAGGAATGTAAGGCCGTTCTTTCAAATGTTAGTAGACTTGTAGGTATTGATGGTAATGCGAAAATGAGCAAATCATTAGGAAATACTATATATATTAAAGATACCCCAGATGTGATAAAACAAAAGGTTATGAGCATGTATACGGATCCAAACCACATAAGAGTTGAAGATCCAGGTAAAGTTGAGGGTAATGTTGTATTTACATACTTAGACATTTTTGATCCAAACAAAGAAGAATTAGAAGAACTAAAAAATCATTATAGGAAAGGTGGTCTTGGAGATGTTAAACTTAAAAAACGACTTATAGATTTAATAGTTGCAAAACTTGAGCCTTTTC
>CALXXG010000181.1 GCA_944392625.1 uncultured Rickettsiales bacterium | reverse complement strand
AGATCCAACAACTATTATTAGACTTGTCATTAAAAAATTTAATATAAAAAATAAAAAATCACTAACCTTTGTATATTTTATTTCAAGTTTTATATGCTTAAATTTTTCTCTTAGCATTGTTGATAATATATTTCTCTCAACTTTTTCATTTGGAAAAGCTTTTATATTTTGAATATTCATAAAATCATCATTCACAAAAGCATTTATTTTATTTTGGTTTTCTTGAATTAGTTTTGATTGCTGTGCTTTTTTATTGGTTAAATAATAATAGCTGATAAAAATATAGCAAACAAACCATATAATTCCAGCAAAGCCCAAAATTAAACTAAAGTAAAATAAAATACCTATCAAACATATTAATAAAAATAAATTTTTTACTATTGATACAGAACAATCAATTGCATCATTTATAGTTTCAGTTATTGAATTAATTTTATTAACCAATTCACCGCTATAATTATTATTAAAAAAGTTTGCTGATTGTCCCATTACAAATTTAAACATTGTATCCCTAATATCTTCAATAGCTTTTGTTAATGAGTTAAATCTAAAATTATCAACTATAATATTTCCTAAAAAAGATATGTCTGAAACAGATATTCCAAGTATCAAAAATAATCCGTTAAATACGGTTATAGTTTTAGTATTTATTTTATCAAAAAACACCTTAAGCAAATAGGGCTGTAGAAAAAACAAACCTAAATCAATTATTAATATAAAGAATAATAAATATAACATAAAACTTACTCTATACTTTTTCAAAAAATGCCAAATAAATGGCAATAATTTTGTAGGCAATTCTTTATTTTTCATAGTTAAACTCCACATTTTTAAATATTATCTTTCCACTATTGACTTGAATATTTTTAGCGCCAATTTTATTGGAAATTTTTGCTTTAACTGCCAATGTTTTTATAGAATTATTTATAACAGAAATATCGTCTATTATTTTGAACAATACTCTAAATGCATAGGATATCCAATATACAATATTAAGATTAAATTGTGAAACAAACATTATATTTCCAATTGAAGTTTTAGAATTAATATACTCAATAAAAATTATGCCAAATGTCCCAAATATAAATATTGACATTGATAAATAGTTAAAAATATTTAAAATATTACTGTTCATTAATATTTTGCTTTCATTTCTTAAAATATTTACACTTTGTCTCTTTACTCTTCTATATTCGCTTTTTTCTTTTGCGAACATTTTTACATTCATAACATTTGTAAAACAATCATTAATTATGCCAATAGATTTGCTTTTCTTCTCTGCATTTTCATCAGAAATTCTAAATTTTTGCTTTAAAAGAATAACTGTTATAAATGAATAAATTGCAAACCATACTATACAAAAATAGGATAAAGCAGGAGTTATAAAGTAAAGAATTACAACACCTATAAAAAACAAAAATATATCCCCAAATGCATCAAAAGACCATCCAAATAAATGTTCTAACTTTTTTTGAATATTAAATAATTTTGTAGTCAACTGTCCGCTTAAATTATCAGAAAAATATTCATTTTCATGTTTTAAAATTTTGCTAAAATATTTTAAAACATACTCTTTATCTATTTTTCTTCTGAATTTATATTCTATATTTTTTCGCAATACTCTGCTTAAATAGCTAAAAACTATTATAAAACAATACAAAATACCATAAAGTTCAATGTACTCAAAATTATTATTTTCTATTCTATTTGTCATTATTTTTAAAATATAGCCGCCAACAAATATATACAAAAAATCTGATAAAAATAATATTGAATTAAAAACAATTATTTCATTTCTAAATTTTTTTATAAATCTAAATAAAAAAGCCTTTAAACTAGTCCTCATATCAAAGATATGTTTTTGAATAAAAATTATAAAGATAGTTCACCTGATTTAAAACTGCCTATTGGAGCAATAAATCTTTATGCATAAGCAAAAGCCGTCAGAACTAATTAAAGTTTAATATTTATTTTTAGAAAGTCAAATAAATTATTATAATTAGTAAAAGTTCTATTCATCTTCTGTAGCAAAATGTATTTTATGAATAAAATTTTTGATTAGTTTAATATCATATGGATTATTTAAGAAAACGGCATTTGATTTAACATTTAATCTATCCAAAATAATCTCAGCCAAATTTGTATAATCAATATTAGAATCGTATTGTTTTACTATTCCAGAGTTTAAAATTATAGTAAATAAGTCTGTTTCCTCATTTTTTATAATACCATTTAGCCCATTTAATTCATATTGAACATGGTCAGGTAAAATTACAATAATTGTATTTTTATAATTCGGCTGTGTTTTTAAAAAATTTATAAAATCAGAAACAACCATATTGGTACATTCAACAGCATTCAATAGTTCATTATCCTTGCTAATATTTTTACACCTGTCATCATGCACACCATTAACATTATGCGTTGCAGTTGTTAATATTGTTAAATTAAAAGGTTTATTAGATTTTGAAAGTTCTTTATATTTTTCTTTTGCTATATTAAAAATATCTATATCCGCGACACCCCATGCATTTAATTTATCTTTTAGATCTGGATATTGTTTTACTAAGCTATCTTTATCTTCAACAACATCATAGTTATGTGATAGCAAAAGATTACCTTTATTAAATAATACCTTATCAGCTCCGCCAATAAATACTTGTTTATAGCCAGCCTTATGTAAAATATCCGGCATACAAACAAATTGATGATTTTTTAAAACTT
>CALXXG010000180.1 GCA_944392625.1 uncultured Rickettsiales bacterium | reverse complement strand
TTTTTTCAGCATTTCCAACTTTTGATTTTAAAAGGTCAATCATTTTGCTTTCGCCTCTGTTTGCAGCTCTTTCACTACCAGTAAACACAATCGGAACAACCATGAATTTTCTTTGATAGCTTGCAACTGTTGCAAATTGCTTACTCATTAAATTCCATTGTGAAGCTCCTGATGTTCTTTGTGCGTCTCCATTATTAGAATATTCAAGGTTTTCAAAAATCATAATACCACCATCATCACCTTTAACATTATTGGCTTCTTTTAAATCTCTAAGAAGTTCATTGTTATTAGTAAAGTTGTCGGCTAAATCTTTTTGATATCTTGCAATGGTTGTGGACGCCATATTATCAAAAATATTAATATTATCCATAAAATATCCTTATTTATTATTATATATTTCTTTTAATTCTTTTTCTAAATCCAATTCCATTTCCCTTTTATTTTTATATTGCTTTGGCACAGTTCTAGAAACTGGACTTGAACTTTTTATACTCGTCGTTTTGGTTATTGTCGCGATAGGTTTTTTTATTGCTTGAACTTGGTTTTGTTCTACTTGATTTTCAGTCGTGGTTTGACTGTTTAAACCTGTGGTAAGGTTTTTATTATCTATAATATTATAAGCTTTTTCTAAAATATCAAGAAAATCTTTATTATTTGGTTCTTTTAATAATACTTTTTGTATAGCATAACTCATATTTAGTTGAAATTCTTGACTAGCAAAATTTTCATTTGAAATTTCAGGATGTAAATTTTTAAAATTTTCAATATTTTTTTCAATATTTCTTTCATTTTCATATCTTTTTAATTCTTCTTGATATTGTAATTGCTTATTATAGTTTTCTTGCTGCAATTTCAATCTTAAATTTTCGTCATATAAACTAGCTTGTCGTGGATCAATACCTGACATTTCATTTAGATTTATTCTGTGTTTATTAGCTATAAATCTAATTAAACCCATAGGGTTTTTTAGATTAATATTTCCTTGTTGAATAGCCATTATTAATGTATTATCAGGGTCATTTTGGCAAGCAGAGACCCAACTAAGCATATTACCTATGACTTGTTCTCTAGATAGTCCTGTTTGTTTAACAACATTTTGTATATCAACTTCAGTTGTATTTATTGCTTTATTTAATTCGTTATTTTGTTCTTCTAATTTTAAAATATAATTATCTTTTTGTTCAAAACTTCGCTTAATTTCGCTTTTAAATTCTTGTGGAACTTTTTGCCATTCCTCTTTAAAAGAGACTTTTATGCCTCTTGGTAAATCATCATTTATTTTATTTTCTATTTCTATATTATTGTTATTATTTTCTTCAGAAAATATTTGTTGTTCTTGATTAACAATTTCATCTCTTTCATTTTCAGTAATTATTTCTTTTTCAGCTTGTTTTTCTGCTTTTTCAGAAGTTTTAATATTATCATTATATATATCTTTTAATTCTTTATCTAAATTTTCCATACTATTATCTCCTTAATAATTTATTTTTAATTCTATTAAATCTTTCAATTTTGAATTTTTCCTTTTTCCATTCTCTAATTTTAAAAAAATGTCCAAACTTAATTTTTTTAAAATCAAGATGTAAAAGTTCACTAATCTTTCTTTCAAAATTAATTCTTTCTTGCTTTTTTACATATTCACTTTCACATTTAAAATCCTCTATATTGTTGAATTCTACATAATTATTTGCTGTTATAAAATTTTTTCTATCAATCTCACTTTTTATAAAATATTCTTCAATCTCTCCATTTTTATTAATAATTTCTGTTTTAAATGCTTCCATTAAAATACCCCCGTTCCAATATTAGCTTTTATTCCTTGCGATTCTAAATCAGCCTCAAGTTCTAGCTCCTTATTGGCTAAAAGTAATTTTGCCTCTGCAATCTCTCTATCAATATCTTGTTTTCTGTAATCTTTAGCAATATCAGCTTCTTTACGCTTGTTTTCTTCAGTTTGCTTGAACATTTCGTATTTAAATTTGTCTTCAGACTCTTTATTTCTTTGTGCTATTTCCATTTGTGTTTTTTGCAATTCAATTTGTCCTTTAGCCTGAATTTCCGCAATTTTTGTTGGGTCTGGCTGTATTTGTTGATTGCTAGTCTGTTGTTGCATTAATTGTTGAATAGAATGGTCTAAAGCCTTGTCAATTTCGCTTTCAAAACTTCTACCAATTCTTTGACTCCTAATAGTTGCCATTATTATGTTTTTTAATACTCCAGCAAAAGCAGGAACAATTTGAACAGTATTAGAGGCAACACCTAAATTATTAATTAGAGAACTAAAGAAATCATTTATTTGCATTCTATAGCCTTCATCATAATAAGCTTTTGTGCTATCTGTTTCAATTATTAATCTTATATTTCTTACAGTTTCCTGTTTTAACATTTCTAATGATTGAGGCAAAAATTTTTTATCATCTTCGCTTAAATCAAACATTATATTACTTTGTTTTATTAAGAAATATGGGTCAAACGTGCAAAATATAGTTGATATTTTTTTTAATAATTTATTTAAAAAATTAATTTTTATTTTTTGATATTCTTGAACTCTCATCGTCCCGAAAGAACCTTTAATTCTATTGGTTCCGTATGCTTCTTGTGAATTGGTTATACCCTCTAAAATAGGATTGTCGCCTACAAGTTCCATAGCTTTATCAATATTGTTTTGTCTAGCTTCAATTGTAATTTTTAAGGCATTTATTATTTCATCAAGCGGAAAAAACATTATAATATTTTGTAAGCCTCTTTCTGCAAATTTATCCATATTTTCCACCGGATAGGCTTTGTTATTATTATTTGCTGATAGGGCACTATCTAAACCGCCTAAAGATTTATCATATATCATTTTTATTTGCAATTCGTCATTTAGCAGTTTTATTTTACGAGTCTGCAGGTCTATAACTTGTTGCAAATATATTATATTATCTAAAATTGGTGTTGGTATAAGGCTATTTGTCTTTTTGAAAAATTGTAAAATAACACATGGAAAATCAAAATCAAAACCTTCCGGATAGTCTTCAATTTTTAAAAGATTATCATTAGTGCTTTCTTTAACATTAGTTTTTTCAGAGAAATATCGTATTTTTCTGTCAACTTTATCCCAAATCTCATAAACGATGATTTTATCTTTTTTGAAAGACTTGTTTGTCTTATCTATATATTCATCAATATCTTCAACCTCAAACTTGTTTTGAAAATCATTTTTTGATAAAAAAATCCTTTTTGAAACCCATTCTAGTTCTTTCTCATTTCTAGCAGTATTATGAAAGAAATCTTCGGGTGCAACGTAATCAATAGTTATACATTCGTCATCAATTTCTTCACTGATTACATTTTCTCCAAATTCATTAACACTTTCAAATTGTTTGACCTTTATTTCTTTGTTGACCCATGCGACACCTTGACCTTGCAGCCATGCGTCTCGGGTTATATCATCTATAATATCCTTAAAATCATCCTCTTTGCAAAAATTATTTAAAAGTCGTTCTAAAACTCTGCTTGAAATATTGGCAATTATATCATTATCTTTATCTTTTCTTTCAACAACAATCTCAGGTATATATGGTATAATAAATGGCAAAATTGTATCTGTAATTTTATAAACAATATTATAACCGTCATTGCTAATTTTGCTATCACCATATTCTGTTATATTTAATATATTATTATCAATCCTACATTGTCTATTATTATACCTATTCAAGATTACTTTAGCTGTTTTTAAATAATCTTTATATTCTTGGCTATCTTTTACACTCCTTATTTGTTGTTCCCAAAAGGAATAAGTATCTCGTTCTTTCACATCGTTATTCATCGCACACCCCCAAAACATCATCATCAAATAATAAACAAACGTCTTCTTTAACTAAAAACTCTTGGTCGGCGATAAAAAATATTTTATCTCCTTCTGAATAAGAATTTTTGCACTCATCTCCCTTTGCTATAACTATAGCGTAGTTTAAAGTTTTTTTCTTGTTTCCTTCCGCGTCAAAAGAAACAAAGCCATTTTCATTATTTTTCAAAAGTTTTATAACTAATATATTACCAATTGGTTTTAAACTCATTTATATTTTTTTTTATTATCATACATGACTTTTTAAAAAATATTTTTCGGCGTTCAAGAAAAAATATTTTAAAATATTTTATTATTTTTTTTGTCATTATATTGATTTTATTGCTTTTATTATATGTAAATTTTTTTACTTTTTTTCTTGACAATAATAAAATTATATTTTACAATTAATTTAGGAAGGCAAATTATTAATTTAATTTAAAAATAAAAAAACAGGTAAGAAAATGACAAATAATAATAAAGAAATGGTAAAAATAACATTCAAACAAGCTTGTAATTTTTTGTTCAATCATTTAACACCAAATAAGTATAATTCAAATTTAGGTAAAGATTATCTAAATGATAGAGGATATAGGTATTGTAACCAAAATAGAGAATTTCTAAAAAGGTTTGAATTGTCTGATGGTATGTACGATTTTAAAATAATAAGAATATTAGAAAATCAAAGGGCTAGATTAGCAAATTTGGTAGAAGAACGAACTGCTAATTCTTATTATCAAAAAGCTTTAGAACAAAACGAACAATGTTTAAAAAATCTAGGATATTAAAAAATAACCCCGTCGAAACAGGTAAGTTAAAGGCGGGGTCATACATTATATTTTAGGTTTTGTTTTATCAATCCAGTGCAAAGACAAAAAAATCAAGACACGGCGAAGGAGAACAAAACTTTAAAAATTAGCATAACTAATCTTTAAATAAAAAACAATTTAATTATAAAATATAAAAAATTATAAATCAATAAAAAAGAGATATATTATGCCAAAAATTAATTTTTTTAAAGATGATAGTGAAAAAAAAGATACTCGTTGCAAAATAAGCAATTTTGTCGTTCCTGAGGAAATTTACAACAAACTTAAGGAAGAATCAAATAAAACAGGAAACACCATAACAACCGTTGTTAGATTGATTATTTCCAAATATTTTGAAAATAAATAAAAAATAGAAACTAGTATTCATAATCAGCTAGTTTCTCTCTGCCTCTTTTTTTAAAAGAAAGATTGCCTAAAATAAGTAAACAATAGACTTGATATTTGCTTGTTTTTAATTCGTTTGCTACTTTTTCAATATTTTTAAAAAAGTAATAAAGTTCTAAAGTCTTTTTTATTCTTTCTTCAGAAATATCAAAAAAATGTTTATGAACATAATTTTTTTTATTCATAACTTTATTTATTTTATTAATAATAAACCATCTTCAAAACTTATTTTTTCGCTAAAAACACTACTTCCTATGCCCTCAGCAAATTCTTTTAATCTTTTATCAACAAAATAAGATTTTACAAATCCATTTAGGCTTTTTATTTTTGTTAATTTAGTTTCACAGCTAAGAATAACTTTACTAAATATCCAAGATAGCCATGTCTCAAAGCCAAATTTGTTAATTAACTTTGTCTTATACCTCTTACTATCATAGGTTTCATTTTGTAAAAAGCTTATTTGTTGGTCTATCATTTGTTTTGCCAGGTTTCTATCCTGTTCTGTGTAATCCTTACTAAGTTTATCATAATAAGCCTGTTTGTAATAATTCATAATTGATAAACTCTGTTCATCTGTTAATAGGCCACTGTAGCTGTCTATAATAGCCTGTATTTCGTAAAGTTTTGATGTGTCTTCTATTTCACTAAAAGCCATATTATACCTCCTTCAAATCATTGATAATAAACTTCTTTAATGCCTCTTTAAAATCTTTAGTATGATTCTCCGGTTGCGAATAATAATTACGAATTGCCTGTATTTTTTCTCTGAGTAGTTCGTCAGATACAGAGTTGTCTTTTTTCCATTTTTCAAATTCCAGATCATCATTATTAGCCCACCATTTAATCCATTGATTAAATTTATCTAAAGTTTCAATTCTATTAAAATAGGATGATGATTGATAGATGGATTGATGATTGATAGATAATTTATCTTTATCTATATCTTTATCTATCTTTGTATTTGTATTATCATCTATATTTATATTTATATTTGTATTTATATTATTATCTATATTTGTTAATTTTTTGTTGAACACAGTATCCCCTGTGTTAATTTCTGTTAAATTTCTGTTAAATTCTGTTGATTCTGTATCTTCATTGAACAATTGATTTAACTTGTTTTGTAAGTATTCTTGTTGTTCTTTTTCTGTTAAAAGCTGTTTATATTCTCTACTTCTTTTTATACCTGAAATTATACCTGCTTTTGATTTTGTATTTTTGATTTTTTCATTATATTTCTCTGCGTTGTTGTCAAAATAATCTTTCATATGATAAAAAACTATTTTAGTTTTGTCATTTGTAAAATTAATTTCTTTATTGTTAACCTGATACTCAAATATTGCATTCAGTAATTCACCTTTTTGCTGAGCATCCAACAGATTAACAATATCATAATCTGATTTTTTAATTAAGAAAAATATATTAAAATCTAATTTTTTCATATTTTTTTTCTTACCTCAATCATTAATAAAATAATAAACTCCTCAATCTTTTTGAACTTGACGGTTGATTGAGGAAGAACCGCCAAGTATTCCCTTACTCAAACAACCCAATAGTTTTAAAATAGTCTTCTAACTCATTTATTGAGTGTATAACTATATATTTCTCATTTATTTGATTTTTTGTTTTTAATTCAAATTCTTTTTGTTCAGCAGATTGTTTTCCTTTATCTGACTTACATTCAATCCATAATAAATCAGATATTTTTATATCTCTAAAAATAACTATAAAATCAGGAACGCCTTTTTTAGTACCCTTAGCTTTTAACAGGGCACCTGTTATTATATTTCGTTTTTCACCAAAGGGTAAATATGTAAAAAAGCCAGCACGTCCGAATTTTCCAACTGATTCTAATTGAAATAAATAATTGGCAATTTGTTTATGCAGTCTATCTTCAGGATGTTGCATTTGCCTATTAGCCTTATTTAATTCAATTAAAGCTTTTGTAGTTTCTTCTTTTTTTCTTTGTTGGGCTAGAGTTAGGGGTGTCATGTTATACTAACCTCCATGAGTTGTTGATTTTTGAATAGGAACCCCTTAAACTTAAAAATGTATTTCGCACAGCAAAAGCAAATACATTTTTATTAATAAAACTTAAGAGGTTATTCGGATGGATATAATTAAAAAAATATATGAATGGGTTAAAAATATTGTTTTTATGGGAAATAATATTGCATATATTAAGGAACAACTTGAAAAAGATGCTTTTAACCCCAAAAGAATAAGATGTAAAAGACCTTGCTGTAGTTCTTTGAATGTTGATCTTAATATAGTTGATGAATATTATGGCCAATATCATTATAAGTGTAAAGATTGTGGTTTTGAATGGGAAGAATTTGTAAAGCATTAAAATATTAACCCCCATACATAATTTAAAAATTTTGAAAAAACAAAGAAAAAAGTAAAAAGTATTAATGAGCCAATAATTGCAATTAGCATGCTTTCTTCTTTTGTAATATTTGTATCATTCTTATTAGCAAATCTCATTCTTATAAGTTCAGACCAAAGACCAATATTAAATATAATAGTTGGTATAAAGAATATTAGAACTAAGATTATTAGAATAATATAGAGTGGTGTCATTTGGATTCCTCCTCATAAAAATCTATCGGCTGAACTTCGTTGTTGGTGGCTTGCTGGATTTTAAGACTTGTTTGTAATGACGGTTTAGCTAAATTATTAACTATTAATGAAATCATACCTTTACTAATTCCAATTATCTCAGCGAATTTATTTTGTTTAATCTTATTCTTTAATAGCCATTCTTTTAATTTATTCTGCATTAATTATTTTAAACAATTATTTTAATTTTATTAATTATAATGTTTAATAAAATTAAATAAAAAGTCAAGTATTTTTTTGTTGATTTTTTCAAATAATTTAATACAATTAAACTTAAAATATTAAATATATAAAAATGGAACTAAAAAATATTAGACAGAAAAGAAAAATTACCGCTGAAGAATTGGGTAAAGCTATTGGTGTATCAAAAGCTACTATTTCATTAATTGAAGCTGGCAAAGTAAAATTAGACAACATTAAGTCGCAAAAAATAGCAAAGATTCTAAATTGTAAAATAAGCGATTTATTTGGTGAAACTGAATTTAATCCAGAATATGGATCAAGAATGATACCAATAAGATACTATGATATATCTGCTAGTGCTGGCAATGGTTGTTTTGTAAATAATGAAAATTTTGAGATAATCAACATTGATGAAATACAGCTTAAAAAGATGGGCATTCATGAAAATTTAAAGGATATAGTTATTATAAATGTTAAGGGTGATAGTATGTTGCCAACATTACAGGATGGCGACCTCCTTTTTATAGATACAACTAAAAAAGAAATATTCAATAAAAAGATATATGTGATTACTGAAGATAATTATTTAAAAGTAAAAAGAATATTGAAAAACAGCCCAGATAGTAAAGAAATCATAATTAAATCTGACAACGAAATAGATGGCGAATATCCACCATATCCAAAACAATTAGATAATTTGCCAGAAAACTTCATCTGTGGTCAGGTTATATTCTATTGTAGGAGTATTGAGTAATAAATAAACAAATAAATAAAATGAACGAAGAAAATAAAGAAAGTATTATAAAGGCTACTCATGAGGGAATTTTAAAATTAGCTAATACTGAGTTAAAATGTTATGTTTTATCTGATGGACGACGTGTTCTAAATCAAAGAACTCTTGCAAATGCATTTAATATTACTTCGCAGGGTGGAAACGTTTTTATGCGATCAATGAAGAGTAAAAGCATAGGATCTGAACTTACTGATATTTTAAAAGAAAAGCTTTATAATCCATTGAAAATAAAGTCAAAAAGAGGTGATCTTGCGAATTGCATAGAAGCCGAATTTTTGGTTGATATATGTAGTGTTATTATAGATGCTAATAAAAAAGGTAAATTATCTTCAAGACAAATTAATATCGCTACTCAAGCCGAAGTATTATTAAGATCTATTGCAAAAGTTGGTATAACCGCATTAGTTGATGAAGCTACGGGTTATCAAGAAGTAAGGAGAAAAGGAGCATTACAAGAATTACTTGATAAATATTTACTTAAAGAATATGCAAAGTGGGCTAAGAGATTTCCAGATGAATTTTATATAGAACTATTTAGATTATTGGGTTGGGATTGGGAAAATTTTAAAATTAAAAAACCTAGCTATTTAGGTAAGGTAACTAAAGATATTGTTTATAGTAGATTGGCACCAGGTATTTTAGAAGAGCTAGAAAAAATTAATCCAAAAGATGAAAAAGGAAGAAGAAAAGTAAAACATCACCAGTTTCTGACGGAAGATATAGGACATCAAGCATTGCATGATCATTTAACAAAAATTATCACATTAATGAAAATATGTGATAATTATCGTTCTTTTTATCCAAAACTACAAAGAGTTTTGCCTGTTTTAAATGAACAAATGCTATTGGATTTAGAATAATATTTATTTAAATATTGTTAAAATTTCAAATTTATCCCATCTACTAGGTGGGTTTTATTTTTTATCAAATTTTCCCGTTTATTCTAAAAATAAATCAAAAAATTTTAAAATATTTTTTAAAAAATGTCAATAAAATGTTAAAATATATTAAACTAATTAGTTTAAAAATATTTAATATTTTTCTTGACAATTAAAATATTATGTTTAATAATATTAAACAGAAAGAAAAATAAAAAATATACAAAATTTCTTTCCGGTTGTCTCCATATTGTAAATTTAACATCTACCCGGTACATGTAGAAAAATGTAATATACCATAAGAAACTCTATAGAGATATGTGCTTCTTAATGAGATTATAAAGCCATAGACCACAATGTTGGCAACTTGAAAGAATAGTCGGCATTTATAACTTGTTTCTAATATCAAGATTTTAAAATGGATTAAAAGATTGATATTCTCTATAATCATAAAAAACCTAAAAAATTAACCGTATCCATACGTAAAATGGAACTCTGACGAAATCTATTTTGATTAGTTGGTAAGAGACCTAAGCAAGTCTAAAAACTGCTTAATTAATCAAAGGCTGGTAATTTTAGAAATAATAATTTACTTGCAATATTTCGTTTTGAACGAAATTATTGAGTTGTTGTTCACAAACACTTTAACAAGCTTAATAACAACAGAAATAATTCATATGTTAGAAAATATTATCAAGAATTCACTTGCAATATTATTAATTGATAATGTTTACAAAAGTATAAATTATCAGCCTTTGATTAATTAATAACAATTACATATATCCATCTGTAAGCTGATAACATACTTATTTTTTTAATAATAATTTTAATGTTTTTATATAAAAAACCATTTAATTTAATTGTTTATTGAACTATTTAATTTAATTAAACATTTAATTATTTGGTATTACTTGAATTAATTATTTTAATTATATTTCTTCTATTTTTACTATGTTATCAGCTTACAAATGGAAATATCAGATAATATTTATCAGATAATATTATTATAATATTTTAGATAATATTTATCAGAATAATCATTTATTTAATCATTAGATAGGTCAGCAATAAACCTAAATACTATGTATAAATATATAGTTAAAAATTATTGCAATTAAAGAAATTATTAGATTATTAACAAATATAAATCTTTGATAATTTATTCAATTTCTTTAATGAGTTTACTAAGCTTGAAGATATTTCTAAATTAAGAAATATCTTCTTTGTTTGTTTATAATTAGATTCATAATCAGTATTATTAAAATATGAAAAATCAATTAAATAATATTAATAAGGAATTACAATTTTATAATACTCCACCCAATACAGTTTATGAACTATTAAAATTAATTAATTTTAAAGTTGAAGGTCTAGATATATTAGAACCAAGTGCAGGACAAGGTGGTATTTTAAAAATATTAAAAGAGAAATTCCCAAATAATAATTATTATTTTTGTGAATTTTTAGATTATAATAAAGACATAATATTAAATAATATACAAGATGTTAGCTTTGTTTGTAATGATTTTTTAAAAATAAGAAATTATACGGAAAAGAAATTTGATTTAATTGTTGCTAATCCTCCTTTTAATAAAAATCAAGATATAATACATTTCACTAAAATGGTTGAAGTTTGCAAAACTGGCGGACATGTGATAAGCATTTTATCTAATTCTTGGAGAAAAAAATTAAGTCAAAAAAATATAAAAAATTTTGTAAGTCTTTTAAACCAACACAAAGTAGTGCTAATAGAGCTTAATAAAAATAGTTTTAAGGATATAGGATTAAATATTGATACTTGTATTTTAAAACTACAAAAAGAAGATAATATTTTAAATGATTATAATTATGATTTTTCTATAAAAACATTAAATACAGAAGCTGAGCCACTTTATCTGGAAGATTTTGAAGACACAATTTTAAAATATTCATTATATGAAATGGGAATTAATGATGAGAAAATTCCACTTTCAAATATTTTATTAAAGTTAATTAAATAAATTAAAGGACTAAATCATGCGACATTTATATTTTAAGAATAATTTAAAAGCCTATGGGCTTTTAAATGGAACTATTATCATAATCAAAATCTTAATTTCAAAATTAATTAATAAAGTAAGGTATTATAATGAGTATTAGTGAAAAAATCAAAGAATATTACCAACAACATCATGATAAGTATGATGATATGGCTAATATATCATTAGGCAGGTATGAACATGATTGCTATTATAATGATTATGGTCAAATACTTGCAGATAATAGCTATTGCACAAACGAAGCAGAGATTGAAGAAGAAGCAAAAAGACTATTCGCTGAAGACATACTTGATGATACTGGATTATTTGCTGAGATATTATCATCTGAAGATATAGAGGAATGTTTATATGAATAATAATATTACTACTACAAATAATATAAATAACATTATAAAAGAAACTATGAACGTTAACCTATTAACCATAGACTTTTATTCATTATTGGCTAAAAAAGTCAGTAATATCTATAAAACAAAAAAACTGTCAAAACTATTATTTAAAGAAATAATAAATAAATAATAAATCAAGAAATAAATAAATGAAATTATTAATAATTTTAAAAGGGAAAAAAATGAAAGTATTAAAAGATTTAATAGAATTAATTATTGTATTTTTAATTCCATTTCTATTATTTGTATTTATAATATGGTTAATTGTCTATGGAATTTTATATATTGATTACAAAATAAGCACATCTAGATTACCATGTGCTGAGGTTTATATTGATAACCAACTTATTTATAAAGGCAATTCTTATCATTTTGAAACAGAAAGCAGAGGGAGCAGCACTTTCTATAGAGAATTTGAAAAAGGTATACACTTCTTCCCAAAGATTACTAAAGAAATAATAAGCGATAATATAAAAATCAAAGAATGTTCAAATAAAATACAGGAGTAAATATATATATGTCTACAGAACAAGAACTACGCATACAGTCAGAAGCTAAGTTTGAAGCAGTAAAAAGCTTTATATACAAACTAGCTAATGATTATGAAGATTTACAGGATGATAAATCATTTAGTGATTTAGAACCATATCAAAAAAATGAAATTAAATCAAAATCAGATGTTTTAGATATGATTAAGGAGTTTATTTTTAATAATACTTAAAAACTTACAATTCTTAAAATTTAATAATGAATTATTAATAACTTTAAAGGAAAATAAAAAATGAAAATTAAAAACCTTAAAAAATACTACATTTACAAAAACAACATAATATCTATTCAAAAAGCATATAATGATTATGATATAGATTATTTTGAATATAAATTTACATTGTTTGTGAATTGGGTTAGGTATATTATCAATAAGTATATTAAGACAAAATATGTTAACAGAAATAAACAAGGACAGTAATTTACTAATAGCTGCTTTAAAACAGCATAATATCAAAGATTGTCAAAAGCCATTTGCAATTAAAATGATGGCTGCACTTAATGATTTATTATATAATACATCAGCTTATGACTATCAAAGTAGATCAAATATCAAAATTAAGCTGACAGAAAAAGAGGAAAAACAAGCTTTTTTAACTCTTGTTGATGGTTTATCAAAAATAAATAATAGCGGATTAAGTGTTAATGACCATGAACTGATATATTTTGTAAAAAGAAGTAAAAGTCTAACGGTTATGACCCATTATTTAGCACCTTTTAGAGTTGCTAAACGGGCTGGCTATATGATAGTTCCTACTTTCTATGAAGTTTATCAAAATGAAGAATTTGAGGTTGACGAAGTTAGAGATGCAGAAAACAAAATTCTTTATAATATAAAACATAAAAAGCTTGAATTTGATAGAAATATAAATATTGAAAAGCTTGTTAAGAACAATGTTTTTAAAGGTTTTGCATTAAGACTTTCAGTTTCAATAATCCATTCAGATGGAAAGATAGAATTTTTATTTGAGGCTTTTACAAGCATGACACCCCAAGAAATAATTGATAGGAGTAATAGGGGCGACAATGGTATATATCTTTCAAGATGGGAAACAAAGAAGGATGGTAGTGGTAAAAAAGAAAAAGTGATTACTGATATAATAAACAAAAATTCAATTTGGTATAGCGATACAAAGGCAATGGTATATAAAACTCTAATCAGAGAAATAACAAGACCATTAAGAGAAGCGCTGCCAAAACTTGAAAAAATGTATGAATTTATGGATTATGAGGAAGAACAGGAATTAAAATCACAAGAGACACCGCTTGATAAGGCAAGTAATACAGTTGATGCTACTTTTACGGAGCAAAAAGATATAGATCTTAAAAACCCTAGTGAAGACTTAAAAAAAGATGTTAATGAGCTATTACAAATATATGAAGTAAATCCACAGCTTGCAGAACAGCACTTAAAAGATATTAGTATTTTGCTAATAGAAGCTAACGAACTAAAAAATAATAGCGAAAGAAAAACAGCTAAACAAAAAATAATAAATACAAAAGCAAAATTCATTTTGGCTTTAAATGCACATGATGAAAAATATAAAACAGAATTGGGAAAACTTTTTAAAGGGAGTAAATAAAAAATGATAGAAGTTAAGTTTAAAGAAAGCAGGGCAATGAAAAATATTAAAAAATCATTGCCCGATTTTATAAGAAATAAAGTTATTGATATAAAACAACGAACAAATAAGTGGTTTGATTTAAGATCTAATAAAATAGGTTCAAGTGAAATATTTGCCTTAATTCAATACTATGCAACGGATAATGAATTATTATCGTGCGGAATCCAACCGAAAGATTTTAGAGAAGAAAGTAGTTTTGACACAGCTTTTGGATTATATCATAAAATTAAAAAAACAAAAGAATATTTTACAAAGCCATTAAGTCGTGCATTTGCCGATTATGGTTCTGCAATGGAAACTTATGCTAAACAATGGTTAAAAAATAGATATAAAATTGATATAGAAGATGGATTTGTATTTGTTGATAATGATAGTATTGCTTCAACTGATGTTATTGGGGTATGGAAAGATACAACAATTCAAGATTATAATGGAAATTATATTGATGTTGTTGATAATCCTTGTTTTATTGTTGAAATTAAAACAATAAATAACTTTAAGTATCAAACAAAAACACTAATTACTGGTATTGATTGGCGAACAATTATACAATACCAATATCAACTATATATTAGCGGTTTAGAATGGGGTGGAATATTGGCAATGATTTTAGAGAATGACACAATAGAAGAGCGATGTTATATAGCTGGCTTATCGCAGGCTAGTAAAAGTAAATTTATAAAGTATCTTGAACCAAAAGTTAAAACAGAAATCTATTTTATGCAAAAAATACCTGCTTTTAGAGGTTTATTTAGTGTTGTTTTAGAAAGATTTTTTAGTGATATAAAAAATAGTAATGAACCTTCAATGTATCCCGACAAAGAGGAATCAAAAGCCATTTTTAATATGATTAGAAATTATCAAGACACTTTTAGAGAAAATTATGTGATAGATGGCAATTTATCAAACTTTATTGAAGCTAAAACAAATTTTGATAAAGCAAAGGAGAACTTTGAAAATCAAAAAAATATTATGATAAATGCACTCTATATGTCTAAATCGTTAAAAATCATTGACAATAAAAACCTTAAAAAAATTGAAATTGATGGAAGAAATGCATTGATTTTAAAAGATATTAAAGATTTTAACAAAGAGAATAATGACAAAATATGCAAGGAATTAGTTTAAGACCTTATCAGCGGGAAAAAGTAAGTTATTCAGTTGATAAAATAAAAGAAAGAGGTAATTCACTATTAATTGCTCCTACGGGTGCTGGTAAAACAATTATGCTTTCCGCAACAATAGACGAATGTATAAAATACATTAATCACAAAATGCACATTTTAGTATTGGTTCATAGAAATACAATAAATAATCAGAATATAGAAAAATTTCAAAAGGTATCACATAGAAGAGTAAGTTTATTTACTGCTGAATGTAAAGATTTTAGCGGACAAGTTATATTTGCAATGGTGCAAACAGCCAAAAATGAATATAAAAAGTTTCCACGATTTGATATGATTGTCATAGACGAATGCCATCATGCTCTTGCTGATAGCTATATGACAATAATTAAAGATCAACAAGAAAAGAATGAAAAAGAATCAAAAAAACTATTACTTTTTGGTGTTACGGCAACACCGAACAGGGGCGATGGTGAAAGTCTAATAGGTTTATTTGATAATTATTCACAAATAAATATAAAGCAACTTATAGAAATGGGTTATTTAATTAGACCTAAAATGCTTGATTTTAGTCCAATAGTTGAAATAGAAAAAAAGAGTAAGACTATTGAAGAAACTGGGTTGCTATCAAAAATAGATTTTAGAGATTTTTCAAAAGAAATCTTTGAAAAATGGCAACAAAGCAAAGAGAAGTTTAATTTTAAAAAAACAATTATCTTTTGCAATTCTCACAATAATATCAATATACTTGCTGATTATTTCAAATCAAAAGGTGTTAATGTATCGGTCGTTAAAGATTTTTCAAGTGAAGAAGAAAGACAAAAAGAACTCAATAGATTTGAGAGTGGCGATTGCGATGTAATTATCAATGTTGATATTTTAACAGAAGGCTATGATTATCCACCGATTGATTGTATAGTCCTAGCAAGAAATATGACAGTTAAAAGTCTCTATATTCAAATGATAGGTAGAGGTTTGAGACCATTAGATAATACTAAAACAAAAGCTATAAAAAAAGAATGTATAGTAATTGATTTTGGCGGCAATGTGCAAAAACATGGAAGACTAGACGAAGATGTGATTTTAAGAGAAAATTTTGAATGTGAAGCTGATAAACATTTAACTATCAATGATATATTAAAAAACAACCTATCAATATTTAATAGCGAAATTCCCGAAGAAGAAAAGGAACGGGAAAATATAATAATCAAAGGAAATGTTGAAATGATACATGAATTTTATAAAAATTCTTTTGCGGATTGGGAAAGTTTTGAAGATTCTGACCATGGATTAATCTATTGCACCTGCGGAAAAAAAGCAAATGTTATTATATCTGATAATAAAGCATTTGCAACAATTGACAAAATTCATTGGGAAAAGATAGCAAGTATACCGATAAATAATGATAATAATTTGAAATTTTTATTAGAAGCTGGGGACGAATTTATGAAAGAAAACGATCCAGAATATCAAAAAACGGTTAGAAACAAACCAATTCTTGATATGCAAATAGAAATTTTAAAAGCTAGATATTCCCTGCAAAATTGTGATTTCTACAGAGCAAATACAATGATTTGTTGGGATTTGTTTAGAGACAATAATTTGAAAGATTTTATTAATAATAATTAAAGAAAAGGAAAAATAAAATGGAATTATTATTAAAAATTAGTGAAAAATATAGAATGATGTTTGAATTATTTTTATATATATTTGGTGGATGTATTTTGTTAGCCTTTACGATTTATCATAATAATTTTGAATTAAAACTACTTCTAATTTTTTTAATTGAGTTATTTTTTATTTCTTTACTTCTGACAACAGCTTTTATTGAAAAACATGAAATTTCCGTAAAAGAAATTAAAAAAAATGAAGAAATAACTACAATAGAAGTTAGCTATAATGAAAAAATACTTTTTGAATTCTTGTGTGCCTTAAATGATGAAGGATTTAATAAAGTTCAAAAAATGATTGAAGAAATAAAAGAAAATAAAAATATAAAATGAAACAACACTACATCATCCGCACAGATCAGGACAAGCAAGACTTTAGCTTGTCCTTTTCTAAAAGCAAGATTAATCCACAAAAGCCAATAGTGATTAATATAGATTATTTCTATAAGAAGAATAGTAATCAGCAATTAAGGGCTTACTGGAGGCTTATCAAGGTATGCAAGAACTTTATGAATAATCTAGGCAATAACTTCACTGATGAAGAAGTATCAACGTATTTTAAAATCAGATCAGGCCATTATACTGAAGTTAAAGGAGTTGTTGAACAGGTTTGCAACGGAATAGATAGAGGTTGTATCAAAATACCAAGAAGCATAGCCCTTGACAGCGGAACCACTACAAAAGAAATGAAACAGCTTATTGATACAATACTTGAATTTGGACTAGATAATGGAATTGAAGACTGTTATATAGAAAATCAAGAATTGGATGAACTTTTAAAGTATTATGAGAATCGGAATAAGGAGTAAATAATATGAAAGACGAACAAACAAAGCCACAATACACCACCCCACAAAAACTGCAAATAATCGCAGATGTTCTTAATAAAAGACTAAATCAAACAATAGACTTCAACAAATATCAATGCAGATGTTATTTAGCCTATGACTATAATACTAAATCTATTATGCAATTGATAAATGCAAGTCAAATAAAAACTGGAGGTGTTATATATTGTTTACATCAGGATTTTAAGAAGATTGCGATTGATAGGATTGGAGAACAGGAATTGGAAAAATATTTAAAGGAATAAGCATGAAAGATATTTTCAATGAAGAGAATATAAAATTTGTATTAGACCATATAGGAACAGATTATAAATACAACAAATTTAATAAAATCATTTTTAAATGTGCTGTTGACCTAGTATGGTCAGGTATATTAAATTATAATAAATTAACACCGGAAAATTACAATTTCTGGTGGTATGAAACTAATGAGCCACCGCCTTATAAAAAAAATAATTATACCTTTAACTTTATTGACCTAAGTTTATCCAAAAAAGGGCAAATGTATAAAGAATATTTAACTAATGGTAAATATAAATTTATTGGAATATCTGACTTTATAGCATATTGGGATTGTTTGATTGATGGTAATAACAAAAATTACTGCAACAAAATATTATACCCGTATTTAAACCATAGTCAAATGGAATTTAATTTTAATCAATTTTAATTATATAAAGGAGTAAATCATGACAGAAACAAAAATTGAAATATCATTGGATACTAATGATATAATAGACGGATTAATTGCAGAACTAACTGATGCTTTTTATGATAATGATGAGTTTTTTGCTGAGGTTGAAAAAGAATTAATTGAAGTAATAAAGAAAAATGAAAAATTTGATAAATTTAGTGAAGCTACGATACAAAAAAGCATAAATGATTTTTTATTGGAAAAGCTGGAAAAAGATGATATAGAGTTGAAAGAAATTATAGAAAAAATAATTGGAGAAAAATTAGAAAAAATTTTTAATGATAAGTTGTCTCAAAAATTGAGTAAATTATTAATGAATTTTGAAGAATAATAAAAAGGAATAAATCATGCAACAGAAACTTTTAGAAATACACGACCTAGCAACAATGTTAGGTTTTTGTTACGATCATACAAGACAACTTGTAAATCAAGCATATTATAACGGTTGTAAAGCTGTTGTTAAGGTTGGCAAAAGAATGAGAATTTTAGATTTTAATGAATTTATAAACTTTTCAAGGGAAATGGAATGTCAAGAAAAAAAGAATATCCAAGGCTGGAAAAGCGAGGAGAGTTCTACTATATTCAAGACTACGTCAACGGACGATTTATCAGTAGAACAACTAAGCAAATACTTGAAGAAAAGGCTCAAAACTGCCTAAAAAATTATATATTAGAACAGCAACAAAAACTACAAACAAATAATAGGGCTATTCAAAATAGCTCTATTGTTGTATTTGATAAGCTTGCCTTAATGTTTTTGCAAGATAAAGAAAGAAGTTGCAAGCCAAAAACACATAACCTATATACTTATTTAGTTGATACAATAATGCCTTTCTTTTCAGGAAAGGATATGAACTCAATTAAAAGAATAGACATTAAACAATTTGAAGATTTAGAAAAGCTAAATGGAACAAGTGATGGCTTATTGTGTAAAAAGTTAGGAGTATTGCAGGCTATATTTAATTATGGGTTAGAGTTGGAATTAATAACAAACAATCCGTTTGCCAACTACAATTTTAAAAGAAGGTTTAAAACCTATCAGATCAGAGAAAAATTTTTTACACCAGAAGAATGCCAAAAGTTAATACAAGCTATAAGACTATTAAAAAATGACGAGCTTGAAAGATTAGTTATTTTTATTCTTGAAACCGGATTAAGAATAAAAGAAAGTCTAAACATCCAATTTACAGATGTAGGATTTCAAAACAATATACCAATGCTTCACATTAGAAAAGAAATAGCTAAATCAAAAAGGGATAGATTTATTCCATTAAGCAAAATAGCACAAGAACAGATTTTAAAACAAAAGCAAGACTTTCCAGATTCTGCTTTTATATTTACAACAAAAGATGGTTATCCATATAAAACTGAACCCAAAACCGCCTTAAATAATGCCCTTAAAAAAGCAGGGTTAAAAAAGCTTTATGTATCGTTTCATACATTAAGGCATACAGCAGGCAGTCTATGGTTGCAGGGTATTAATATAGATGGAACACCAAGACCACCAGTTAGAATTGAAGTTGTAAGTGATATATTAGGACATAGAGATATAAGCTTCACGAAAAATGTTTATGCCAAACTTGATAAAAGTTCAATAGCTATTGGATTTTTGCCTAATGAATTCTTAAAAATAGAAAATTAATATAAAAAGTATATAACCTATATTAATACCCCCAATATGTAAAATATTGGGGGTATTTTTTTATTCAATTTTGTAAGAGTATTGTAAGAGTGTTTATTTTTAATAGCTAATGAATGTTGATTTTTCGTTGTAAAAAATTGTATTTTGATTTTTGATAAAATGTTAATAAAGCTTTATTTATCAATGTTTAAATAGACTTTGAAATACTAATTCGCAATCAGTAGGTCGCGTGTTCAAATCACGTTTTCGGCACCATGTTTTTCAACAACTAATATTAAATATGTCTAAAAAATCAGTTGCCCCTGCGTCTAAAGTGTGTCTAAACTTTTAAAATTGGTTTAGTCTTTTAATGAGAGTAGAATATTTTGATTGGTTAATTTTGCATAATGCTTTTCTGGATTAATACTAGAATAATATTTTAGATGGATTAAAATAATTAATTTTATAAATTTTGTAAGGGTGTGGGTGGTTATTTGTACTATTGTATTTTTTAATATATTATTTATTAATTTTTGATGTTTCTTGAAGATGGATATGTGATTTTAAAAGTAAATTTGATATAATTTTGCTTTGTTAAAAAATATACTTTGCTTTTGAGAAAATGTTTGTTAAAATTGGGTGGGGGATTTTTGGATTAAGTTGGTTATTAAAAGTTAAATGAGCCTTGATATTTAAAATGTTAAGGTTTTTTTGTTGTTCTTTTGATGTAGCAGAAAAGTGATACGTTTTGAGTTGTGTTGGTTTTGGAGTATTTGATTAAAAGTGGTAGATATTTGAAATATTAATATAACAATTTAAATGAGTAATTCAATGATTATTAAACTAATTATTATTTATATTTTTGTATTATTTCTTTCATCCTGTTCCTCTCAAACAAAAACAGAAAAAGCTGTTATAACATTAAATAGTAATATAAGTAATATTCAAAATCAGGTAAAGAAAAGTAAAAACAGTATAACAACTATTAAAAATGATGTTGTTAGAATACAAAAGGAACAGCCAAATTGTAATGTTAATGCGATACGGGATGAAATAGATATATTGGATATGAGAATAAATATTATTGATAATAATATTGTCCATCTAAAAGAACAAACTAATGTTACTAAGGATGTAGCTATACTTGAAATAAATAGCTATAAACAAAAATATAGAAATACAAAGACGATAAATTATATTCTATTTTTTGCTATCCTATTATTAATAATTAAAAAAGTAAAAAGCTATGTTTAAATTCTCAAAAAGAAGTGAAACCATATTATCAACTGTAGATAAAAGACTTCAACTATTAGCCAATGAAGTATTAAAGACAAGTCCCTATGACTTTGCCATAACTAGCGGCTACAGAACACAGCAGGAACAAATGCAGATGTATATTAAAAAAGTATCAAAGTGTGATGGTATAGAAAAGAAATCTAAACACCAATTACGTAAAGCCATAGATATAATGGTGTATGATGAACATGGAGTAGGTACTTGGGAAGAAAAATACTACAGAGAAGTAGCACTTATATTCAAACAAAAGGCTAAGGAATTAAATATAAATATAAGATGGGGCGGAGACTGGAAAAACTTTAAAGATTGTCCACATTTTGAAGTTGTGTAGAGTCTATCACAAAAAACATGATAGACTTCATTTAGAGAATAGAAAATATTTATAAATGCGTTAATTTATTAATTAAAGAAATGAGTAAAAAATGATTTAATATTTTCTTGTCTTTCTTTTTCCAATTTTTTTATATGGGACTTTGCAAGATTTTCTGCCATTTCTGCATAATGATTTTTTATATTGCCAGTTTTTCCATATCTTCTTATTGATTTTTCTTTATCTTCATTTGATATATATCTGCTTTTTGGAAAAACATAGGGTATAGTTCCAACATAATCTTCTGTATCAATTTTCTTCTTAAAAATTACTTCAAAATTTTTACCTTCTCTTGCACACGGATTCTTAATTATTTTTTGAGACCTTAAAGAATCTACATCAAACGCCAATCTATTATTTTGCAAATTATTAAACTTATCTTTATGCATTACAAAAACATGCAGAAGTCCCATACACCTATGTTTGTTAGAATTAAATTTATTATTTGTCCTATTTAGTTCTGTATAATCTAAAGATCTATTTGCAGCTTTAGATGTAGAAATCAATGGATTGCCATAATTTTTATTATCTACGTTCCCTAGTTTTTTAACATATTTATTATAGTGTGCCGGATGCACGTATCCACCTATCATATTAATATCAAATTGGTTTAATCCATTAAATTTATTGTCAAATAATTCTGAAGTATTTGTACTATCCTCGTGTAGAAAATTGTCTAAAGCAGAAGAATTATAATCATGCTTATATGCTTTGCCAATTGTTCTATCAACGTGTTTTTTTATGCACAATCTTCTTTTATAATTATTTTTATCATTAAGTTTTCTTCTTATCTCATCATTTTTATAGGTTAAGTCATTATTGCTAACATGTTTCGGAGGGTAGGACATAAAATTTATTCCTCTATAAAATATTTCATACTCTTTTTCAATATCTTCATCTTTAATATTTTCTATGCCATTTTGTTTTTCTATTAGATTTTGAATATTATCAATCATAGTTCCGTATCCATATTCAGAATCATTTGAGTCTATACTTGATAGTGAAAATTCAGACTCTTCTGCCTCCACCATTTCGTTATATTTTTGATTTTCTTTTTTATCCATAACTATACCATTAATATAAATATTTTTATATTATAGCAAATTAGTTGTATTTTTCAATAAAAATATTAAACTTTTCCCTTTAATTTACATTCTTCATTCAAAAGCATAAATAAAATATCATTTATTGTCTTCATCTGCAATTTTTGTAAATGTTGATGTAAAATTGGTTTTTGCTTCCAAAAAACATTTTCCTTTGTTGTTATTTCTTCAAAACTTAAACCATTTTGCAGCTGATATTTATAGAGTTGAAGTTTTAAAAAATAACTTATTAATGTACGAATTACAACAACCGGAAATACACCCTCAGAATATAAATTTTGTAATTCTTTATATGCTTTATCAAAATTTAAAGAAGCAAAATTGTTTATAAAGTCATTTAAGTCTGCTTCTGAGTTATCTTGAATACATACCTTAACATCATCTAAAGTTATGTTTTTATCATCATCTTTATAGATTATAAGCTTATCTAACTCACTTAAGATAATTAACCTATTGCCGCCAAAGCTTTCTGCCAAATACTTTACAACATCAGCATTGTACTTAAAGCCTTCCTTTTTAAGTCTTAAATTTATAATTTGCATTATAGAATTTATGTCATCCTTATAGCAGGGCAGGGCGGCAAAATAAGAATTGTATTCAGCAAACCTTTTTAATGCTGATTTGCTATCAAGATCATCCGCCGTAATTATAATAAAATTTTCATTATTTTGAGGTTTTGCAAAAATAGCTTCTAAAGTTTTTGCTATTGAATTTTCAGCGTCTTCTATTAATATAACCTTTTTCTCAGAACCAAATAAAGATATTGAATTATATTCGTCATTAATAATATTAGGCTTTTCTTTAATAGCTGATGGTGATAGAGTTATTAGAGACAAACTATTTTTATAGTCCGGCAAGACCCTTTGCAAAATCTCATTTTTTCTAATTAACACCAATCCTGCATCAGGACCATAAATCAAAACGCCCCTTAGATTTTTATCAAAGGTTTTTATAAATTCATCAACTCTATTTGCCTGTATCTTCATTTTAAAATAACCAAATAATTCATCTAAATCATAAAACAAAATTTTTATTTTTCAATCAAGATTTTAGCAAACATAAAACAAACAACACACATTTTTTAATCAATAGTATTTAAGCCAATTTTAAAAATAAAATATTAATTGAAAATTATTTTATAGGATTATATATTTTTATCCATACAAATAATTTTTATATTAATGTCAATATTATCAGATAGAGAAATTATAGAATACTCAGAAAAATATGGTATGATTTCACCATTTGAAGAGAAACAAGTAAAAATCAATGAACATAATGAAAAAATAGTATCCTACGGAACTTCATCCTATGGCTATGACGCTAGAGTTTCAAACGAATTTAAAATTTTCACAAACGTTGACTCCGCCGTTGTAGACCCAAAAGCTTTTGATGAAAACAGCTTTGTTTCAAGAACGACTGACGTTTGTATAATTCCACCCAACAGTTTTGCACTAGCAAGAACAGTTGAATACTTTAAAATACCAAGAGACATTTTAACAGTTTGCCTTGGAAAATCAACCTACGCACGATGCGGCATAATTGTAAACGTAACACCGCTTGAACCGGAATGGGAAGGACACGTAACTCTTGAATTTTCAAACACAACCCCACTTCCAGCAAAAATTTACGCAAACGAAGGCGCTTGCCAGTTTTTATTTTTTAAAGCAGACAAATGCTGCGAAGTATCCTACAAAGATAAAAAAGGCAAATACATGGGACAAACAGGGGTAACATTACCTAGAGTTTAATGAATAGCTATATTTTTAATATAGCTATTTAACAAAACATACTCAAACTATTAATTATTAAGGATATGGACTATAATCTTTTGAACCCTCATGATAACTTTTATTGCTATGAAAATTATTGATATTTATATTTTCTTTATCAGATTTTATTGAATCTTCTCTATTTTTGTCACTATTTTTAGTATTAATATTTGTTCCTTCTTCTTCTTTTGTATTTGTAGTATCGCTTGAAACTTGATTAGTACTAGTTTTAGAACTGTTACCAATAGTGTGTTCAGGTGATTCTATAATTAAAGACCATAATTCATGATTTTCCATAGTAAGTTCATTATATTCTTCATCAGTAAGAGTTTTAATTTTTTCCTTTATTCCATTATATTGTTCATTAAACTGATTTCTAATAGTTTCAAACATTGTTTTGTCTTTTGTTTCTATACTATCTATTATTTCAATTAATTTATTTTTATATATTTCAATTATCGGATCGTATATTCTATTTAATATGTTTACATCATCAAGATCATCAAAATCGTCTATATCTTCAAATTTATCTTTTCCATTATAAAAAAATTTTCCGTCATAACAACAGATTGGCGGAAATGGCAATGTAGTATCTAAATTTATATTATTTCTTCTTATTTCCATTATTTGATCTATATAATTTCTAAAAACATTGATATACATTGATAAATATTTCCCGATAATAGGTTCATTTTTAACTATATTATTAAAGAATAAATCTTTTAAATTATGTATACTACTATTAGTTATTAATTCATTCCTCCAATCACGTAAATTATTGGAGTATATTATGCTATATTTATTATTATGATCTTCTAATAATGATGATAATCCACCTATTACCTCTCCATATACATTATATAATATATATTTATTATTGTTTGATTCAACAATTTTTGTTCCATTTCTACATACTATACTAGCAGTAGTACCCTCTGTTTTATGAACTTGTATATTTTCTTTTAATTTTTCAAGACCATTTGCATTTAATATAGCTTCTACCAATGCTCTATAATCAATTAATTCAATAGCATTGCCTCTATCACCCGTGCCACAATGTATTTCTATATTTAAATCTGTTAGATTATTATCTTTTATCCATTTAGCTATTCCATAGTTTGGATCTGCAATGTTCATAGCCTTGTCATCAACATGGGCTAAATAAATATTATCTCTATTTTTATCTGTAATTATTAAACAACTGCAAGGACCTAAACCATCTGTGAATAAACCTTTCAATTCCTGTGGACTATCTTTTG
>CALXXG010000179.1 GCA_944392625.1 uncultured Rickettsiales bacterium | reverse complement strand
TTTTTATTTACAAATAAGTCAATAATAGGAAATTGACCCAAAAATAAAATAAACAAGTAAATAATATTTTTAAGTCTTTTTTTGAGCTGAAATTTGTATGGCTCACTTTTTGCAACATTATTTTGTGTTTCAATAAATAAATCTGCGTCCTTGTTTAATTCATCAACCATAAATGAAAATCCAAAATAATCCTCAATCAATTTTAATACATTTTCAACTCTATAATTTTTATCAATTACTTCATTTGCTGCAGCAACAATATCGGCTCTCATATTTTCATTATTTAGAAGCTTAATACAAAGCTCTCTTGCCTCATATATGTTGTCGAAAACAGGAATATTGACATTAGGAAAATATTTTTTTAAATCAGATTTATTTTCGCTTACTAAACAAGCATTCGAGGCTAATATATCGCAAACGCGCCATGAAAAACCTTCTCTAGCTTGTATATGGTTAATATTTATGCCTATTTTTGATGAATTATATACGTCTTGATTATGCTTTAATGAATATTTTGGGGTTTTGTCATAATTTAAGATAAGGCAAGGTTCGTTATAATTATCTAATGCCCAATTTGTAGACCCATATATTTTTAACCCCAAATCCGAAACTGAAGACAGCACTTTAACTCGATTATAATCAGATAAATATCTAATAACATGATCTGTGCTAAAATTATATTTTATTGCATCTGAGTTTATATTATACTTTTCAAAAATTTCCTCATCTGTAATAAATGGGTTTTTTAAAACTTCATTAATTAAAAATTTATATTGAATAATTTCATCATTGGTAGGATTGCAAGACATGAAATTTGAAAAAATAGTTCTACCCTCACAAGATGAGAATTTTGTACCAATAAATACTATATTATTTTTAATCTCAACATTTTCATTTCTAACTTCTGTAAAATAAGGCGCAATAAGTATATTTTTTTCTTTTGCCTTATACTCATTTATTAAAACATCATAAGAAGCAGGTTGGCCAACAATAAATTTATATCTATCAATATTTTGCTTTAAGATATTTTTATTTGAATAATAAAGAGGGGTATCAACTTCATATATTATTATTGGGCAATCAAATTCCTTTGAAATATCATAAAATTTATTATTGAATAAAAATATAAAATCAGGGTTAAATTTCTTAATTTTTTCAAGTAATTTATCGGGTATGGGTTTACTAAAATCATATGCAAAATCTCTTGAAATATAGGCAAAAACATCATTACCCTTATTTTTTAGACCCTTTATGAACCCTTCATAAAAACAGCAAATTGCACCTTCAGGCAGAAAATCAGACATATAAAACGATGTAAATATTCGCGCCATATTTTTTATCCTCAATCACTACAACATTTAAATTTTTATTCAGCCAAATATTTAATAATATTTTCTATTTGCTCTATTCTTTTATAGAAATCATCTTTTGTGTAAACAAAAAAATAGTCTTCATCATTTTCGTTAACTATTTTTGCCCCCATTAGCTTATGATAGTCTACAACTTTTTTATTTTTTTTACGTACGTCAAAATGAGAGTTATTATAGCCCAATGTTTCAAAGCCAAATTTTTTCATCAAATAATCTGCTTCAATAGCTGCAACAAATGGTGCATTTTTGACTGTTAACCAACTTCCTGACCCAAAACTGTCAGGTTTATTATCATAAATACGAATAGTTCCCAAGGGTTCGCCTGACTTACTTTCAATTATAAAGTAATACTCGTCGTCAATTTTTTTGTATTTTTCAATATAATTTTCTTGTGCTTGAATGTTATATTCAGTTTTATGTAAAAACTTTGATTTTCTGTTGTCGGTTCTTAAATCTAAAATAAATTTTGAATCACTGACTTCAACATCTCTTAAATTCACATGTTTTCCAATTAGTTTATCCTT
The DNA here is from genome assembly GCA_944392625.1 of uncultured Rickettsiales bacterium. Lineage (GTDB taxonomy): Bacteria > Pseudomonadota > Alphaproteobacteria > Rickettsiales > UBA1997 > CALXSC01. The sequence goes on along the minus strand of CALXXG010000179.1, from coordinate 2,757 downwards.
AATTTTACCCATAATTCACCTCACATAACAGAACATTTTCAACATTAAAAAAACTTGGATGATTATTGATAACTCTAAAACTGTATCCCAGATTTAGATTTTGAATAAAAGACTTAATTTCAAAAAAATCACTTGCCTTGTGATATATGCTAATCAAGAGAATCGGTTTATTTGCTTTTATAACATTTAGTGCGCCTTTTAGGGAGGCTAGCTCATAACCTTCTACATCAAATTTAATCAATCCAACATTAATATTTTTTTCACTTACAAAATTATCCAATGTTGTTACTTCTATAAGTCCTGCAGGTTTATAATTTCTAAATTTTTCAAGCTCTATACGCCCAGTATCTATGCAGGCAGATTCGTGTCCTGTTGATGTTTCATATATAGGGAGCATGCTTTTGATTTCCCCTGCTGCCATTTTTATAGGCACAACATTATTTATGTTGTTAAGTTTGATATTTTCACACAGCTGCAAATAGTTTTCCTCAAGTGGTTCAAATGCATAAACTTTCTTATCTGTGTATTCACCTAAAATAAATGAGGAATCACCAACACATGCGCCTAAATCTATTACATCAAATTTTCTAAGCTCATTTTTATTTGAAATAAATTCAAGCCCCAAACCATTAATTAATACATTTTTTTCATAATTATTGTTTTTAAATAAATATTTGCCACATTTATAACAATCTTTTAAATTCACGCACTCACTATTTAATAAATTTAAATAATCTTTATAACGTTTTTCTTCAATTGGTTCGTAAAAATCTGTTTTATATAATAGCGAAATAAATAAATTTCTTAAAATAATTGTTTTAACAAGTTTTTTATCATTTTCTGGTAAATTAATAATTAATTCAGTGAAATATTTTTCAAATTTATTTGAATAAAAATAGTTGTAGTAATCATTCGGTATAGAATCGCTCCAGTAAATAATATCACTTATGGGTGTTTCTGTAAGTCTAGAAAGAACCGGTAGTTTACTATAAAGTTCAAGCATTTTTTTGAACTTGTTAACAAATTCAGGTGTAATGATTTTTTCTTTGGAATTCTCATATATTGCTTCCAAACATTGGCAAGGTTCGTTTCTACATAATTGAATTTTAAATTTAATCCAAAGTATTTTAAAAACAATATTTGTATTTTCAATCCAACATTTTACCCTAAAGAAGGATTTTAAATTTTCCTTGGCATTTAAAATAAAATTACGCAATTGTCCAGCCTCCGTCTACACAAAACTGCTGCCCTGTAATCCAAGAGGCTTTTTCCGATAATAAAAACGCAACCATATCGGCAATATTTTTTGGTTGCCCTTCGCCAAGTATAGTTTCTGGGTATATATTATCGGCATCTGTGCAAAACTTTATGGTACCTTGTGTTTTTAAAAAACCAGGCAATATTGAATTAACACGAACATTAGGTGCAAGCTCTAGGGCAATTGTTTTCATATACGCGTCCAGTCCTGCTTTTGAAGCATTGTAAACACCCATTGATTTTGTCTGTTTAATACTATTTGCGCTTGACACAAAAACTATATTTTTAATTGCCTTTTGGTTAATTTTCTTTTTTAGCAAGATTGACACAATATTCATAGGGGCTAATAGATTTATATCCAGAATTTTCCTTGATATATTTACATCAAAAGATTTTGCAAATGTGTGTTCAATAATCCCTGCGCAATTAACAAAATTATTTACAGTATTTTTATCTTGTAATATATTTTTTAACTTGGTTTCAAAATCACTAAAGTCCGCAACGTCACAATTTAAAACTTTTATATCATTTCTGTTTGAGCACAATTCTTTTGTATGAATCAACTCCTCTGTTCTGCGTGCGCATAAAAGCAAATTAAAATATTTTGACAACTCAATTGAAATTGCACGACCTATTCCTGAAGAAGCACCCGTTATCAAGCAATATTCCATTATTTATTCCTTAAATTATATAAATCCTTAACTGTTTTTGCATTTTTAATTTGAGATGCAACAACTGAAAGAGAATACTCAGAATTAAAAAAACTAATAATTTGCAAGACAGCAAGAGAGTCCCACTCTTCAAAATCATCCAAAATACTATCTTCATTTACATCTTCTTCCAGTATTTCACTAAGTTTGTCAATTAATTCCTGCATTTATGTTTCTCCTTTGTAAATTGATGGTTCAATAATGGTTATATCTGAAAACTCGGTTTGACAAGCACCCCAGGAAAGCCCTATACCAAAACCTTGCATTAGTACTTGTCTTTTGGTTTTAAAACTTTGCGATAAATCATTGCAAATCGTACTTGGAATTGAAGCTGAGCTTTGATTGCCATATTTCGAGAATGTTCCGGTTGGAGCTTTTGCCAAATCTATATTCATTTTTTTAACAATCGTTTGCACAATGTAATTATTGGCTTGGTGTAAAATATAATAGTCAATGTCATCAACACTTTTACCAGAAAATTCTAGGGTATCTTTTAATAATTTTGGCTGCGTACTCAATGTGAAAGAAAATGTATCAAAACCATCCATGTAAAAATCTTCTTGGCATCTTACATTCCCGTTTTTATCAATATAATTTCTTTTGGTTTCTTCGGAACTTGGATAACGATATGCTCCGGCTTTTTTAAACATTATTTCAGAACCTTTGCCATCTGATTGAACAATAAAAAACGAAGGGGATTCTTCTTTTGTTTTTTCTATAATACAGGCACAACCGCCATCGCCAAATATTGGAGCATCAGCCCTGTTTTTGATATTAATAATTTTGCTTA
>CALXXG010000178.1 GCA_944392625.1 uncultured Rickettsiales bacterium | reverse complement strand
TAGAAAATAAAATAATAAAAAATGCTAAAAATATTTTTATATTTTTTCTATTTTTATATTTTTTATATAAACAAGTCAAAATTTTTATAGTGCCACAAAAAATATATCTTATTAAGTTCAAAATTGATTTTTTGCTTCAAGCTTTATGGTTTACTTCTTCCTGCTGGAATATGGTCAAGTTGTTAGAGAAGTTTGTACATAATAAACACATTATTTTTTATACATCACTATTTTCTATTTTTTTATTTTTTCTAAAATCAAATAAATATCTTCTGATTTTTTACCAATAAAATAAAAACTTAAAGCTAATATCAAAAAGAAAATAAATTTATTTATACTATCCCAAAAATACTCAAAATATTTTGTATATAAATTAATTAAAAAGAAAGTAATACCATACCCTTTAAGTACGCAATTGTCATACTTCAAACCAAAAAATATAGATAATAAAGAGCCAATTCCAAACAATAAAGACCAAATCAACAAACTTATTTTTGTTGTTTCAATACTATTATATGTGTTATTTCCAAATAACGACAAAATCCACAAAGATAAAAAACTATATAGCAATCCTACCGATAAAAGTACGTTAAAGGAAAATTTTATTTTATCATATTTTATTATGCTTACAATATAAGAAATAGAAATTAAAAGTAGCCCAAATATTAAAAAGTTCAACGGCTTAGATAATCCTAAAAAATATGAAGCATAACCAGATATATAGCCAATTTCACCACCAAACCATGTACCAAGACTTAGTAAAGAAAAAATTAATACCAATTTTGATTGTCCATAATAAGATATAATACCATATATAATTGCCCCAAAGAAAAATATCAAACTATATGATTTATTTATGATATTATATGTTCCAATTTCGCCAATAAACCAAGCAGTAGATAAAACACCTGCAAAAATTAAAAATTCATGCCATAACTTTTTATTATCATTTTGATTTCTAAAACCAAAATAATAAAATATTAAAGATAAAAAAATACTTGTAGACATTCTAAAAATTTTATATTGAAATATCAATCCATGTAAATTTGTTAAAGATACTACAAAACACAGTATTGAAAAAATAAAACTCCATTTTGACAATTTCTTATAGTCAAAAGAAACAATCTTTATATTATTCAGCAATTCAATACTTTTTTCTTCAGATAATAATTTTTCCTCTTTAAAATTAATTATTACATCCTTTATTAACTTTGCATCTTTTTTATTTAATTGCATTTATTTACCGCTATTATTAGTATTTTTAATCGCTTGGTCAATATAATTTTTCCAAGTTTCCGGAGTATTTAGCCCAATGTGAGACTTTATTATTCCAGTGTCTTTTTGTTCTATTTCAATGTTAATAGCATTATCCATAATTTTTGATGGATTATTAAATGTTGTTGGAATTCCTATAACTAGCTTGTTTAATATATTTATAGTTGAATTATTCTTATAATCTATTCCTCCCATTATATCCTGAGTAATAATATCTTTTCTATCACTCACCGCAATCGGTGTCTGTCCCGGTGTCATAACCGTCATATTAAATCTATAATCATTTCTATGTGGCGTTCCATTTAGAAGTGCATTATCAACAGTTTTATAATTAACAAGTTTTGGCATATATGTCATATTTCCTATATTTACACTTGCTAAATTATTAAAGTTTGTAATCTCCTGTGGCAGAGCATAAATATTCGTAAACTCTTTTATTATATTGCCACCATGTGAATGACCGACAATATTTAAAGGCTCATCCAGTGCAAATTCATAATTAGATACATATTCAAATAATTCATATGCAGCATCTGTTCTACCTTCTTTTGTATTCTCACCTTCCCAAAATATTGTTCCAACTTTTTTGTATGGATCATTACCAAATGTATCAGAAGCAAGCTCAGCCATTTCCAAACTATGTTCTCGTGATTCTTTTTCTTTTCTAGTTCCAGTTAAATCAGTTCCTTCTAGATACATTGTCAAATTATTCTCCACTGCATTCTTCCCAACTCTATATCCTGCATATACATTATCTCTTATATCACTCACATCTAAATCTTGAACTTTGCCCGTAATTAGACTAGATATACCAGCTGCAAGTCCTCCATATTCTTTTAATACTGTTTGTTGATATGAATTTAGTTCATTTCCGCTAGTTGTTCCATATAGTTCATTACCTAGTAGTTCTGCAAATACTTCACCACTTACTCCTGCTATTGCACCTGATAGTGCATCATTACCAGTAAGTTTATTAGTTATTGCTCCAAGTCCTGCATGAAGTGTAAGTTGAGTAGCTTTATTTATTACATTATTATCACTAAATCCATTTGTATGATATTGTTGTCCTATCTGATTAGCAGCATAATCAGCTCCTGCCATTACTATTGTATTTATTGCTTGATGTTTTAGTGATTCTGTAAAGCTATCACCGTTTATTGTGGATTGAACTGCTGTTGATGTTATATTGGATATTGCACTTTCTTTTAGTTTGTCTGTGAATGTATTAGGATTATTTAGGTTTAGTTTGTCTGTAAGTCCTGCTGTTATTCCTGCGCTTAATCCGCTTACTGCAACATTTTTTAAGGTATCACTGCTTGT
>CALXXG010000177.1 GCA_944392625.1 uncultured Rickettsiales bacterium | reverse complement strand
ATATTCAATACATATTATAAAACAAAATCAATTAATTCTGTTCTTGATGTTTTAAATAAAAATAACTTTAAAACAAAATTATTTGTTTCAAAAAGCAGCAGTTATACGAGAGGTGGGGCTAATTTTAATCGTGGCAGCATCTATAAAATACTTAACAATAAAATTTACATTGGCAAAATTGAGAATAAAGTCATTAATAAAGTCTTTGATGGATTGCATGAAGCTATAATTGATGAAGAATTATTTAATCAAGTTCAAGAAATATTAAAGGAAAGTATAAATACAAAAATATATGATATTGTTGATGATGCTGTTAATAATAATTCAACTGAATCTATAAAAAAATATCTTCCCAAGAAAAACAGCAAAATGCCTTATCTGTTAAAAGGCATGATGAGATGTGAATGCTGCAATTCTATTCTAACACCTGTATTCACTATTAAGAAAAAAACTGGTGTTGTATACAGGTATTACAAACCCAATAAGGCAATAAAACATTCTACACAATGTAAAATTGGCAATATTCCTGCCGAGCAGATTGAAAATATAGTTTTAAATCAGATCTGTAATGTTCTGTCTTCTCCAAGTATTATCAATGGTGTTGTTGAAACAATAAATAAATTGAAATCTAATAGCTTAAAATCAAATACAAATATAAATAATAATATTAATATGGATAATAATTTTAATGATTATTCTGAAAATTCTATATTGGATATTACAGAATCAGAAGTAATCAAATATTTAAAAAATATTCAAGCCATATGGAATGAACTTTTTCCAAAGGAGCAGATGCAAATTGTCAGAGCTATAATTAAAGAAATTATTGTTTCTGAATTTAATGTTAAAATCATATTTAATAATCAAAATATTACTAATTTATTAATTGATGCTGGTATAATTGATGTTTCAAAGCTGAATATCAATTATAATAATGATATTAATGAGCTTGAAGAAGTTTTAAATATTAAATTAACTAATAATGAAAATAATAATATTAGCAAAAATAAAATCAGCGGCTATTTTCATGAAGTTAATATTCCTGTTGATTTTAGATATAGAGCTGGCCGTTCTTTCATAACTACCCCAGCAGGCAAGGATATTTCAATTGTCAATGCAAATATAAAGAGAGTTTCGCCCTGCAATAAAAATGATCTGGCTGTAATCAGTGCATTATTAAAAGCTGAGTCTTGGAGAAATGAAATTGAAACTAAAAATATTAATATTGCCTATATTTCAAAACGAGAGAATAAAACTATAACCTATATTACAAGAATTTTAAATCTGACATTTCTTGCACCAGATATTAAAAAAGCTATATTATGCAAACAAGCTAAACTTGGTATTACTCTTTTAGATTTGTATAAATGTGCAGATGAAATAGACTGGATGATACAAAGGCAAATGTTAAATATATTATAAAATTTTTATAATTTTTAATCTTCATAAATCAAAAACAAAAATACATTCCAATATCAGTATTGGTTTGTATATTTATTTTTTAATTCTATTGCTTAATCTAGTAAAATATTCAAAGGTTTTATGCTTCTGTTATTGCATAATTTTTATTCTATTAGCCATTTAGCAGCCACTCAAAAACATTGATTTGTTTTATGCCGTTATGGGAAGTTATAGGTTCAAAATCTTTTGTCAAAAGATATTTTGGATTGTGATCTCTAATGCTATTTAATGGTTCCAGTTCTCGCAGTAAAGTATTTTCATCCATAACTGTATCCGCTACCTGATAGTATTCAAGACCATTTGGACCCTCACATACAAAATCTATTTCTTTGTTGTCTATTTTACCAACATAGACCTTACATCCCCGTCTCAATAACTCTAAATATACGACATTTTCTAGTATTCTGCCGCTATCAGCTTTTTTGTCGCCCAAGAGAAAGTATCTAAGTCCCATATCAACCAAATAATATTTATCCATAGTTTTTAAATATTGTTTGCCTTTTATATCATATCTTGATGCTTTATAAACTATAAAACTATCAACAAAGGCTTGCAAATAGCTTTCTATTGTTAGTGGATATACCTTAATACCATCCGACATCATCATATCGCTAATTTTTTTAACTGATGTAATATTTCCTATATTATCAGCTATAAATCTCATAAGAGTTTCCAGCCTGCCAATATCAGTAATTTTTTTATTTTCGACAATATCTTTAAGAACTACGGTATTATATATTCCCATTAAATATTCTTTTATCTGTTCTTTATTTTTATTGAGCTGCAAAGCAAAAGGAAAGGAACTATATTCTATGTAATTTTGATATTTTAAAGAAATATCAATTTTATCATTTTCTATTGAAAGATATTCTTTAAATGATAGGGGCAGCATAGAAATAGTTATATATCTACCAGATAATAGAGTAGCCCACTTGCCAGATAATATATGGGAATTTGATCCAGTTAAATATAAATCAACATTATCTCTTATAAACAAACTATCCGCTGCTTTTTGAAAGTCTACAACATTTTGAATTTCGTCCAAAAAAATATAGTTCATTTTGTTTGGAATTAATTTTGATTGGATATGCTTATATAATTCAAGATAATTTGTCAGGGGTTCATTTTCCAGATCTTCCAGATTTATGCTTTGTATCTGCTCTTTATCTACACCATTTTTTAAGAGATAGTTTTGATATAATGTGAATAATGTTGATTTTCCGCATCGTCTAACACCAGTTATGACTTTTATTATTTTTTTATCTTTAAACCCAATAAGTTTATTCAAATATTCATTTCTCTCTATCAGTGTATCATTTTTAATTGCAACCATAACTACTTGTATTATTTTATAACTAATTACATTGTATTGTAAAAACTTCTAAAAAGTCAAGAGTTTTTATTGTGTAATATATATAATTTTATCATAATAATAAAACTATAAAAAAATGTCCAAATTTTTACCTTATGTTAGATATCTCATAGCAAGCTAGTAAAATACCAAATGAGTAAAATAAATATGAAATAACTGGACTAATGAAACCTTTAAAGCTATACCATAAACACCGCTGGATAAAGTAATATCAATATTTAGTCGGTGTTTATATTATAATTTAATTATTAATAAAAAAATAGGCAAATAAAATGGCTAGAAGCAAATTTTCAAAAATGTTAGAAAAAATTAACAATAATGAAGAAGTAATTAATTCAAAAGATGTTGAAGAAAATAATATAACTGTCAATCAAAATACTGATGTTGAGGATAATGGTATCACTGAAGAAGAAATGAAAGCATATCTTGAAGATTGTGGTGGTGACTATTTTGGTAATGATGAAGTTGATGATAATGGAGACAATAAGAGTTATGAATACAATCTTAATTCTGATGAGTTTGTTAAAATTGACGATGGGTGCAATGAAACTAATAATATAGATGGTGATGATGGTTTAATTTTAGACGATGTTAAATTAAATGATAATGAATTAAATGAGAATGCAGAGTCAAGTAATTCTAGCAAAGAAGATAATTCTGAAAATGAATCTGAAAATAAATCAGAGGACGAGTTAGAGGATAAATCAAAAAACAAACCAAATAGCAAGCAAGGCAGCAAAACAAAAAAGAATTCAATTCTTTATGATATGCTCTCAAGACCAGAGGGTGCAACTCTTGATGAATTAGAAATTGAGCTTGGTTGGAAAAGACCATCAATAAGAGGTGTAATGTCAAATATGCAAAAGGAATTTGAATTTTGTCTGCTGACTATTGATGTTTCAAAACCTAGCTTTAACAAGGAAGATGGCTCTAAAACTTTTAAAAAGGAAACCAGATATTTTATTAAAGATTGTGAATTTGATTTAAATGATACAATAATAGCATTATTTAAAATAGATGGCGCATTTAGTAAAAAAGACAACAATTAATAGTATGCAGTATATAATCAATGGGAATATCCAATTTGATATTTTCATTAAAAAATAAATTTCTAAAAAATCTTAAATAAAAACAACAAATAACTGGACTAATGAAACCTTTGAAGTTATACTACAAACACCGATGTATAAAGCAATATCAATATTCTGTCGGTGTTTATATTAAAATTTAATTATTAACAAAAAATATGGTATTAAAATGAAAAACAAACCAATCAATAACAAAACAAAGCAATAATAATTATATTAAAATATACAACGATTTTATGGATGGCCTTGAAGAGTTATCAAAAAAATATGGCATTGTAATTCAAGCCTGTGGATGTTTTAATTATTTTAATCTTAATGATCAAAACAGTATGGATAGATTGCAAAAACTAAAATATGATAGGGATTATGAATCTGGTGATATAATGAATAATCTTGAATAATGAATCTTTAATAAAAATTATCAGGGAAAAAATGTTAAATAATAAAAAAGTAAATATCTCAAATAATAAAACAGATAAATTTTTTGAATATAATATCTGTGGCTGTATTGTTAGAATTAAGGACAATTCTATAAAATCACAGGATATGGAAATATTAAAAGGTAATAAAGTTATTGGAATAATAAGAGAAATGGTTTCTAGGAGCTATAATGGATCTATTAGTGTTTGTTATGGCATAAATGGAAATTTATTTGATAGTCTTGAAGAGGCTATTGAGACTTTAATTTATAATTGGGATAAATAAAGCAAAATTGATTTTAAATATTGATTAAACGGGTCTTGATATGACCCATTTAATTTTTTTAAATCTCTATTTTTTCTTTCTTTTTTTTTATTCTTTTTGTTTTTTTCTATTCTCTTTCTTCTGTTTTTTTCTTTCTATTCTTTTAATTCAAAATGAGGGCAGTCTTCAAAGCTCCACCATCCGCCCCATTGAATTTTTATTTTATCCTTTTCTTTATAATTTTTGAAAATTGTTCTATTTAATTCTTCTGTCTTAACTTCAAATAATCCAGCTACATAATAGTATAATTCTTTTTTATTATATGTTGGCTTGTTTGTTTTTGGATCATGGCATATTATATCTATTGCCTTGCCTAATTGGTGTTTGCTTATATTATTTATTCCATCGCACTGGCTTGTTCCTTTTTTATAATATTCTAATTGTTTTTCTTGACTTCTCCATCCCTCTGTTATTCCAAAGTCAACCTTGCTGATCTTTAATACTTCATTCGCCAATATAGCTAATCTCTTGTCAACTGTATTTAATAATTGTATTGATCTTGTGCTGAATTTAAACATAAGTTTCTCCTATAATGTTGTTATTAATCTTATTTAAATATTATTTGATTTTGTTTAGTTTTATTTAGCCTTATTGCATTCTCTTAAATCTTCCCGAAGGTTTCCATAATCAATTAAAACTTTATCAAGCAATAGGCTGTTTGCTTCCTTTCTTATCCTGTCTAATTCAAGCTGTTCTTCTTCTGTATAAAATGGAATGTCGGGACAGGCTGTGCTAATATTTATTGCTTTGCAGTTTGTTAGAAAGACTATTGGAATTATTAATATAGCCTTTTTTATTATATCTTCTATTGTCCGCATATTTCCTTTTTAGACTGTTATTATTTTTTATTATCTCAACTTCTTTTGATTGTCTGCCTTTTGCATAACCTAGTATATAGCTTGCTGCTATTATTGTTATTATGGTTATTGCTAAATATAAATAAATCATTGCCGTCATAATATTTATCCTTTATTGTTTTCTTCTTTTATATTTCTTTCTTTGATATTCTGATAAGTCTGGCTTGCCAATGCAACCGGTATGCATGATGTTGTTATTGTAATCAATATATTGCTTGCATTATTTGGTATATCTTTTTGCAGCAGCATGCTTAAAGCAATTATTATTAGGTCAAATACCATAACTACAAATAACGATACTATTCTGCTTGATATACTGCCATCTGAGTCTTTGAATAATCCTACTGACATAGTTAAAGTTGATAGTTGATAATTGATAGTTGATAGTTAAATTTTACATTTTAAAAATATATTTATTTAAACTTTATTCATTAAAATGTAGTTCTATTGAAATAATTTTTTAATCATTTCAATTATTGGATATATTGAAGCTATAAAAATTGCTAAAACTCTATAGCTCC
>CALXXG010000176.1 GCA_944392625.1 uncultured Rickettsiales bacterium | reverse complement strand
ATTCCTCCCATCTTCTTATATCGCTTACCGTCTTAAATTGTCTGATAGTTTCTATTGTAGTATGAATTTTTCTAACTTTTGAATTATTAATATTATCTATTCCACTTATATAATCTTGATTTACATTTTCACAAGATAATAATAGTTTTTTTAATTCAAAGTTTATTGGTCTTGATAATATTTCATCTTTAACTTTTGATAAATCATCTTTCATTAAACAATCGTATGATATAAAAATATTTTTTCTTTTGTATTTTGTTCTACAAATTCTTCCAATAGCCTGTAATATGACTTTCGCAGTATGCATATAGATATGATTTGATCGGGGTATACTAATTTTTTGTGGTGATGAATGATAAGCTATTTTTATCCCTTTTTTTATCTCTTTTTCAGCTTGTTCTAAATTAAAATATCCAACCTCTTCTAGACACTTAACTTGATAAATGTATTTTAATAGTTGTTCCTCACTAACATCTTTATTTAAAGTTACAAACAAATTAGTAGGTTTATCTAAAAATATAGCATCAAAGTCTTTAAATTTTCCATTATAATCTACATCGCTAATTGATTCCATAAAATCTTCAATACTCTCATCAAATTCATACTGAAGATTTTGTCCAGCACCCAAAGTTTGATATGTTGAAACAACAAAAACACAGTTACCCCTTTTTAGTTTTTCTTTAATCTGTTCTTTTGTGTTTTCAAACTTTTCTAATGCCCCCTCCAAAGTATATAAGTATGCTTTCTTGTTGTGTTTAACTTTTAACACATCAAAAACATATTTAATAAAATTATAGTTAAAATTTAACGAACTTCCCATAACTGAATTTGTTAAAAATAAAAATGACTTCACTTTTTTATCCAGAAACTTGTCCATAGCATATATGATTTTTGTATATCTCGCTTTAAAAAATTTATCTGAAGTTAAATTATTAATTTTGTCTAAAACTTCTTCATAATTTTCATTTAATATATTTTGTAAGATATTTTCAAAATTCTCAGATGTTATTGGACATTTATCTATCTCTATATTTACTTTATCATAACTTCCAAGTCTTTTTTCTATATATTTAGCAATTCGATCATTTTCTTCTATAGATATTTCATAGAAATTATTTCCTAGCTTGTTTTTTATGTAATCCAAATCATAATTTCCCGTTACTGTCTTCAATGTTGCACTCGCAGATATACCAACAACTTTAGAATTTCTGCAAAGATATAATAAAATTTTCTCTGGGCTCAAATTAAAAGATAAACAACTTATTTTTGACTGCGTATCAAACACATCACTATCTATGAAATTATAAAATCTAAAACCCTTTTCATACACAGAACAATCTAAATCATTTTTTAAGTCAACTATACTATATCCTCTTTTCTTTCTTGAATTCATTATTTGTGTTGTTAAGTAATTTAAGTACTTTCCTTCTATACCAAATTCAGACAAAACGGTCTTTATTGCTGCTTCATAAGAAAAATTATTTTCCTCTTGCTTCCTTTGCTCTTTTAATTTTATGTAATTATCAGCAATAAACTTGACACCATTTTCAAAATATACTAAAAATGATTTTATCTTTGATAACAAAGAAAATATATTAGTTTCCTCGTTATCAACATCTTTGTCTGTGCGTTTTATCCAATTTATATTATTTTCTTTGTCATTTTCAATATAAATATTCTTTTTTTCATCTCCCATTACTGTGTGGAATTTATAATCTTGAAATAAAAAACTAGCTTTATCTCTTTCCGAATTGTCTAATTTATGAAAATTTTCCAAGTTAAATTCTAATTCTATTTCAATAGCTTTTTGCTTAAATTCATTTATAATCTGAGTAGGTGTATACCTTTTCTTCTTATTATCATCAATTTGGCTTTGCAATTTATTTGAAACTTCAGTAAGCATTTTGGAAAAACCAGTATTCTCCAAGCCCGCATAAATTAAACGAAACAATTCTATTATATCCAATTTTGTATCAATGCTATCTTTTATAATTTTTTTTAAGAAAACATCTTTACTAGAATCAAATTCATCGATAAATATTATGGAATCTTTTAGCAATTCATTACTATCAATAATATTATATGATGGTTCAACTAAAGTTGAATTTCTCACTAAAAATTTATCAATGCTCATAAAAATAATTTTCTTTTCATCCGTCCCCACTGCTGGATATAATTTTTTTATCCATTGATAATCTGTGTTGTTATTAATTAAATCTATCTTCTCTGCTTTTGTCCTTTTTACACCTTTTTCATCATAATTTAAGATTTCTTCAATTACTAATCTAAAATCTCTTTCATATTTATCTTTTAAATTCTCTCGCTCCTGATTAATAATTAAATAAGCATTCTCTCTTGAACCAATTGAATTATAATCTTTAATTGTTTTATCTTCTAAAGATTTTTTTAAAGAAGAAATAATATGAACACAATTTCTGACATTATAAATTATTCCATCTTTTGAAAATTTTTCAAAAGGGATTTCACTCTCTATTTGCTCAAAATTATCAATTAAAAAATCCACATTATTATCTAAAAACAAAACATCTTTTTCAAATTCTTCTAATCTATTATCTTTTTCAAAATATTTTTTTAAATCAGAATATGGTAGATTTTTTTTCAAATTTGTAATATATAAAATCTTGTTTTTGACATGTTTATAGTTATTATAAATAAACTGTATAGAATTGTAAGTCTTACCTGTTCCAGTAGGCATATCTATTAATAGTAACCCATTATTCTTATCCGAAAAACAAAAGTTTTTTAAAAGTTCTTGCATTTTTATATCCTTCTTATTTAATAGGATTATAACATATATTTTTTGTTTTTGTATAAATTTTTTAAATTTTACAAAACAATAGTTATATCACAATTTAGCCAGTTCAAAATAAGTAAATGGTATCAGTTATAAATTTGAAAACATTATTAAATGATACATGTGAGTTTATATTTTAAAGCAAAAGAAAACACACTATCATTTTTGCTAGTGTGTTTAAGGATTTTATAAATAAGATTTCCTTCTAATTTAAATTATTTTAAAAAACTACTAAAAGCTTCTTATCTATACTTAATTTTTTTTGACACTTATAAATATCCTTTTTAAAACCATCTTTGTATTCAGCAGGAATAACTAAATAAAAGTCTAAAATTAATTGTTTGTAATCTTTCCTTTTCCTTTTACACTTTATAACTATATCATTATGACTTACTGTATTTCTTAACTGTTTTATGTTTAACAATTTATCTTTATCTATTTCATTAAAATAACTTTCAATAATACTACTATTATCATATATATAATCAATTAATTCATTCATCGTTTTTTTATTTAGATCTTTATAATCTTTATAAATATTTTCATTCCATAACTTTGCTCTTATGTATTCTTCAAAAAATGACATGTACTTAAAGATATTTATTTGTAATCTTTTGTCATACCTGTATAAATTTGAAACATTCTTCCAAGTACATTCACAATTTATGTCTTTCAAAATTTTAGCAAATTCTAAATACTTAATTTCACCTTTAATATTTATCCATTTATCAATATTTTTTTTGTGCTTATCATAATCTATTATTTCTTTTGTTATGTTCATAATTATATACCTCACTTATGAATAATTGTGATGACGAAATTTTAGATGGATCATTTTCAGGTTTTTGTTTCTCTTTTATTTTCTTCGGTAATAAATAATCAATAAATTTTACTTTTTTATTGTTATCCCAATTTTTAAAAATTCTATAAGCTTCATTGTATTTTGGCAACTCATTCCATGTATATTCATTTTTCGTTTTTGTTTCTTTCTTTATATTTCTTCTTATAATCAAATCGTTTTCGGGGAATGTTTTAATTAGCACAAAATCAATATGAAAATTTTGTCCATTCCCTAAGCAACGATAAGTTATTGACGTTGTTGAATTTTCTATTTTTGCATTTTTATGTTCTTTATCTTTATATGATTGTAAACAATTAAAAAAATCATTTTTTATTTGTGTTGCATTACTCAGATCTATTTTACTTCTATTAGTTAGTAAAATTTGATAATCAATATCATAATCCCCATTATCATCAACCAACATTGTTCCAAGAGATCCCGATCCTACAATTTTTTGAGTAAAAACATATTTTCCCTTTAACTCTTTGTGAAAAAAATTTATAATGTTGTTAGCAATGTTTCTAATGTTTTTTTGTT
>CALXXG010000175.1 GCA_944392625.1 uncultured Rickettsiales bacterium | reverse complement strand
ATTGTTCACTTTGCTATTTGTGCCATTAGGCTGTTGGTTTAATTGTCTATAGTTATTTTGACCTATTTTTTCCATTTCTGATTTTGAAATTTTTCTGCCGGTAAATATATAAACTATTTGAGTTATATCACCGCTATCAGCATTATCATTAATTGTTTTTGCCTGTTGAACTGTTTTTGCACTGTCAATTTCATTTTTTGTGTTTAAAGTTAAAACAGTACCCGAGTTCATTTTATCTTTTAAAAGATTTATAAATGGTTCATTGTATCGCTTGTTAACTATCTGCAGAGAACGACCCATTTGAGTATTTGTTAAATAATCTTTTTTATTGGTATTATCTAAAATTAATTTTCCACATTCATAACAATCGGCCATAGCTGAGTGAAGCAATGGAGTTTCACCGTGAGTGTTTTGATCCCATAAATTCGCGCCATATTTTATTAGTAATGCCATCATTTTTGGGTTTCCTGCTAGACTTGCTCTCATTAATGGAGTCCAACCGTCAATGTCTTTTTCATTTACATTTGCGCCGTTGTTTAATAATATTTCAGCTGTTTCATAGGAATTGTTTCTTGCAGCTAAATGAAGAGGAGTGGCTCCGGCAATATTTTTTTGATTTACAGAAGCTCCGGAAGCTATAAAAATTTCTGCAGCTTTTGCATCATTGGCAATAGCACTGTTCATAAGTGAAGTAATTTGAAACTCTTTATTCATATTTGATAGTTCCAAATACTCAGATTGCGTTTGTGCAAAAGCTGAACTTATGCTAATAAATACAATACTAAAAAACGTTACTAACCTCTCAAACATATTTAAGTTAAAACTATCTCCTTTTTAAATTTTAAAGTAAAATTATTAAAAATAAAGCTTTTTCTTAAAAAAATATGTTTTTAGTAAAAATTATTATAAAAATTTTATTTTAAATAATTTAATAATATATCATAAAATAGTACAAATATTTATAAATTTTAATATTTTTTCAATAATTATAAATAAATATTTTATTTGTAATCAATAAGATATATAATAAAAAAGTGGACAATTATATTCTTTTTATAATGTCCACGCTATTAATTTTATATTAATTTATATAATTATTTTGAATTTCTTTATCTTTAGAATTTTGGCTATTTACCATATCTTGAAAATATGTGCTTTGTTCTTTTTTAGATTTCTCTTCTAATATTTTATCTTTTTTATCTTGTTCAATAAATTCTCTATCCGCATATTCCTTAAGAGTAGATCTTTTTGAAGTTAAAGAAGTTGGTTCAGTAAACTCTTCTTGATTATTTTGTTGAGATTCTATTGCTTTATCTATTAATTCAATAATTCTAATATCAGTATTTTTAATGGAAGAATCCTTGTTAAATAAATAGTCAATATCAATATTTTTTTCAAGAGCTTCATTAACTAATAATTGTGCAATATCAAAATCATTAAAATATACTGCCCAATATAACGGCGTATGGTCTTCATTATCTTTTAACTTAATATTTGCACCATTTTCAAGCAGCAATTTAACAATTTTTATGTCTTTTGTTTCTACCGCACGGAATAAAGCTGAATAACCATCAACATCTTGAATATTAATATCAGCACCTTTTTCTAACAATATTTTTGTGCATTCAATATTATCTTCATGAACTGTATAATGCAATGGTGTGTTCCCATTTTTGTCTTGCATATTTACATCAAAAAACTTTTTTTCAAGTAAAAATTCAACCATAGGGATATTATTACACTGAGCTGCGGTATTAAATATATTTACACCTTCATTATTCACAGTTCTAATATCTGCGTTTTTTTCAATCAACATTTTAGCAATTTCATTATATCCATAACCTATTGCTAAATGCAAAGGGGAATATCCTTCTTTATCTAATGCATTAATAACTTCGCCTCTATCACCAACTTTATCAAGCAGTAGCTTAACAATTTCAGTTCTTTCATTATCAATCGCACAAAGTAAAGGTGTAAAACCATTTTTTGCTTCTTTAGCATTAAAATATTTCATTTTATCAATTAATAGTTTACAAATATTTATATCATTTTTTTCTATTGCATAATGTAAAGGTGTTTTTTTACATAATTTTTTTTGTTCATGAAAGTTTATAAAATAACCAAGTTGTTCTAATATGAATTGGTCATCATATTTGGATTCTTCATCAATAGTTATACCTTTATTTAGCAATAATTCAATAATATCAGCATTTCCATTAATTACAGCCATATGCAAAGGGGTATAATTGTATTTGTCTCCTCTTTCAAGAGATTCTATATCATTTGTATTTTTAATCAATATTTCAGCAATCTTACTATTCTTATTAGCTAAAGCAAGATGCAATGGAGTATAGTGATATTTACCTGCAGGTATGAGTTTCGCACCTTTCTCAACTAAAAGTTTAGCAATATTAATTTTATTTGCTGATGTTGCAAAATATAGTGGTGTAGAATTATCTGTATTAACCGCATCAATGTTTGCGCCTTTTTCAATTAATAGATTAACAATTTCAAAGTTTCCATAATATGCAGCATAGTGCAAAGCTGTATTATTTTGATTATCTGATAAATCAATATCAGCATTATTATCAATTAAAAACTTAGTCATTTCAGTCATATCATGTTCTATAGAATAAAGTAAAGGCGTTAGGCTTTTATTATTTTTAATATTAAAATTTACTCCATATGGAACTAACTTTTTTAATAATTCTAAATCATTATTCAAAACTATATCAAATATTAAAGAATCATTATTTCGCATCTTTATGTCCCGTTATTTATTATTAAACATATCATGATAGTATATAATAAAAAATAAGACTTGTCAAGAAAACTATGATTAATTTTTAAAAAAATTTGATTTACACAAATTGTTTTTATATTATAAAATGTAATATATTTTTTAATTAACAATTTACAACAATTACAAAAACATAAAATAATTGAAGATTTTATAATATTAGTTAAAACTGTTGTTATAACCTACATAGTTATTTTAATTAAGATATAAACACCATAAACAGTTTTAATTACATACTAACAAATATTATAAATTTTTTATTGCACATATGAAATATTATGCTAACAACATAAGTATTTTCAACAATATAATATAAAACATCTTTAACATCATAAAACTTTAATAAAAATATTGATAATTAAAAAAATGAATAATATAAATATCATAAGTTTTATAATAATATACCAAATAAATAATAAGAGAGGCAAATGGTATCAAAAATTAAGACTTTTGTTTTTTCTGGAGTAAAAGCAATTGATGTTAATGTTGAAGTACAATTATCAAGCGGTCCAATAGCATTTAATATTGTAGGACTTCCGGACAAAGCCGTAAATGAGTCAAAAGAAAGAGTAAGAAGTGCAATCACATCAATAAATCTATCTTTTCCATCAAAAAGAATAGCCGTAAATCTTACCCCTGCTGACATAGAAAAAGAAGGTACTTTTCTAGATCTGCCAATCGCTATGGGCATTCTAATGGAAATGAAGATAATACCAAACGATATAATCAATGATTACATTGTAATGGGAGAGCTTTCGCTTGACGGACATATCAATTACATAAATGGCATTTTGCCAGCTGCAATTGAAGCATCAAAAAAAGACTTAGGTTTAGTATGTCCAGAATCAAACGGTCCAGAAGCCCTATGGGCTGATTCCGACTTAAGAATAATTGCGCCATCAAACCTTATAGCCCTAATAAACCACCTAAAAGGCTCTCAACTCGTACCAAAACCAACGCCAAAAAAACAATTAGCATCTTCCACTTACCTTGATCTAAAAGATGTAATTGGTCAACATCAAGCCAAAAGAGCTTTAGAAATAGCAGCTGCCGGTGGCCATAATCTTTTAATGATAGGTTCTCCAGGTACCGGAAAATCAATGCTAGCCAAAAGACTTCCAAGCATTCTTCCAGATTTAACTGTTAAAGAAATATTAGAAATCAACATGATCAACAGTATTGCTGGTAGAATAAAAGACGGCGAACTAATCACTACACGCCCCTTTATAGATCCACACCATTCATGTTCCATGCCAGCGATGGTTGGCGGAGGCAGCAAACCAAAACCTGGACAGATATCACTCGCCCACAAAGGCATACTATTTTTAGATGAACTGCCAGAATTTTCAAGGCAAGTGCTAGATTCTCTACGTGAACCTCTAGAAAACAAAGTAATTTCAATAGCACGTGCCAAATCCAGCATAACATTTCCGGCTGATTTTCAACTAATAGCAGCCATGAACCCATGCAGGTGCGGACACCTATCTGACAATGAAAAAAAATGTTCCCGCGCCCCACTTTGCGCCAAAGAATATCAATCTAAGATATCCGGACCTCTTCTTGACAGAATTGATATATGCATTGAAGTACCAAAAATAGACATATTTCAAGAATCCAAACGGAACAGCTCGCTTAATGAAAGCAGTTCAGAAGTCAAAAAAAGAGTTATCAAAGCCCGCATGATTCAAGCAGAACGATATGCCAATACAGCAAATACTTCCCTACTCAACGCCAACGCCAGCAACGAGTTGCTTGAAGAGTTTGCCAAACTAGATAACTTAACACAAGAAACTCTACAAAAAGCCATAAACATTTATGGCTTATCCATGAGATCCTATACAAAAATACTAAAAGTAGCCCGCACCATTGCTGATTTAGAAGGCAAACAAAACATCAATAAATCTCATATTCTAGAGGCTTTAAGATATAAACGAGTTGACGCCACAAAATAAAATTTTTTTCTTGAAAAATAAATACTTTAATAATAATATTAAGACTTAGGTAAAAAAACATAGATCTTATTATGAACGAAAGGGGCATGTTAAGCACAAATATCATTAGAACAAGAATTGCAGAAGAAACTTACAAAGAAGTAGCAAAAGAATTAGAAAAGAATATCAAAAATATAGTCACGGGATACCTATTAAGATACAGATATGACGAAGAAGAGGATTTTAAAAGATTAGAAAACGTATTATGCAGCATATATTCAGACATAATGCAATATGATGAAAAATACCCTTTTGAAGAAGATATATTTCATATTGAACAACCTTTAATAAAAAACATAAAAAAAACCGTAGCAAACTATTGTACAACTGAAGAAAAACGAAAATCCATTTCCAATTTTTACAAAACTACCATCCACAGTTTCATAAAAAAAGGAACCTTACGAGAAATGACACGTTGTATAAAAAAAGTTGGCAAAGAAATGGAAAAAATGGACAATGAACACACCAAAAATTCTAATAGTCCATCCTTAACAAAAGAACCATCAAAAAGCATACTAATGAGGGACCCATCACAAAAGACCTTCAAAGAAAGATATTTATTTAGCTGCTGCAAACCAAGAAACTCAAATACAATGCAAAAATAGCCAATAATAAACATTCAAAATATTGTATTTAGAATGCATAATCCATAGAGTTTTAGTGTAAATTTACCCGCACTAAAACTCCAAAAATAAAAAATATAAAATTTCTTGCAGCATATATATTATTAAATTATAACATTATATAATAAAAATGTTTTGACAAAATGGAAAAAAGAGATATAGAATACGAATTTGCAGCTAAAAAAATATATGATAATTTAAGAGACCTCGTTTCTAGATATTTAATATTATTTGAACTTGATCATGAAAAAGACTTTCAAAGATTAGAATATATATTACCAAACATATATTTAAATATAACAAACAATAAAAAAGCTTCAGAGATAAATCAATTGTCAAATATAGACAAGCTAATAGCAAAAAATATA
>CALXXG010000174.1 GCA_944392625.1 uncultured Rickettsiales bacterium | reverse complement strand
AATATTTTTTGCTTCCCATAAATAATATAAAAAATTTATGTGATATTAAAAATAATATTTTGTTTTAATTAGTCAATAAAAAATATTATTTTTATTGATTATAATATTATTTATAGCCGCTTAACATTAAAATAATAAATTAAGAATTATTTTAAAAATTACTTGCAATTATTATATTCCTCTGTTATAAGATAGACATCAAGATATAAGAAAATTTAAAAATGCAAGCTGATTTTATTGAAGTTGTAGGGGCGAGACAAAATAACCTTAAAAATATTAATATAAAAATACCTAAAAATAAATTAACTGTAATTACTGGCTTATCTGGATCTGGTAAATCTTCTTTAGCTTTTGATACTATTTATGCTGAAGGACAAAGAAGATATATTGAAAGTTTATCTACCTATGCTAGACAGTTTTTAAATGTTCAAAGCAAGCCTGAAGTTGAAAGTATTACTGGACTTTCTCCTGCTATTGCTATTGATCAAAAAGTTATGGGAAAAAATCCGCGATCAACAGTTGGAACTGTTACGGAGATTTATGATTATTTAAGATTATTGTATGCTAGAATTGGTGTTCCATATTCTCCAAAAACTGGAAAGCCATTGCAGAGTCAAAGCCCTGAAGATATGGCAAAATGCATAGCATCTTTACCCTATGATACAAAAATAAATATTCTTGCGCCTGTCGTTAAAAGTTCAAGGGGAGAACATAGGAAAGAACTTATAAAAATAAGGAAGCAGGGCTATACAAAAATAAAGGTTGATGGAGATATTTTTGATGTCCATAATTCATTACCTAAACTTGACAGAACTCAAAAACACGATATTGATATAGTTTTAGATACGCTTGTTATTGGAGATGATGTAGAACAACAAATATTAAGAAAAATAAAAAGCGGACTTGATTTTTCTGATGGTATTATTTTAGTTGATTTAGTTGACTTACCAAAAAAGACTAAATTTGTCGTTTTAAGAAATAAAGAGTATGAAAAGGGCGATCAGATTAGATTTTCAAGAAAGTATACATGTCCAGAAACGGGCTTAACCATTGATACTATTGAACCCAAATTGTTCTCATTTAACAATCCATTTGGTGCTTGTCATAAGTGTGATGGTTTAGGAACTGAATCTTTTTTTAATCCAGAACTTGTTATAATGGACAAAACTTTGACTATACGAGAAGGCGCTATAGATCCATGGAAAACTGATGCAAATGCTAAAATATACATTCAAATGATTGAAAAGCTTGGCAAAATTTATGGATTTAATATAGATACTCCATATTATAAATATAGTGAGGATGTTAAAAATATTATTTTGTATGGTGCTGACGATGAAATAACAGTTCAACAGGAAACAGGATTGAATACAATTAGTGCTACTACAAAATTTAAGGGTGTTATAAATATTCTAATTGAAAAATATAATAAAAATAGAGATGAATTATTAAGAGACGAACTTTCTAAGTATCAAAGTCTTAGACCTTGCAGTGAGTGCCATGGATATAGACTTAGTGAGGAAGCTTTAAGCGTTAAGATTTTAGGAAAAAATATTGGCGAAATTTGTGAATTATCAATTCAAAATGCAATAGATTTTTTTGATGAGTTGCCAAAACATTTGACAGAAAGTGAAAAAATTATTGCAGATAAAATAATTTCTGAAATTAGAAATAGATTGGTATTTTTAACAAATGTTGGACTTGAATATTTAACTCTAAGCAGAGAATCTAGCACATTATCTGGCGGTGAAAGTCAAAGAATTAGACTTGCTACTCAGATTGGAACTGGATTGTCTGGAGTTTTATATGTTCTTGATGAACCTTCTATTGGATTACATCAATCGGATAATAAAAAGCTTATACAAACATTAAAAAATCTGAGAGATTTAGGCAATACTGTTATAGTTGTTGAACATGATGAAGAAACTATGATGGAAGCTGACTGGTTGGTGGATATAGGACCTGGTGCAGGTGTCCATGGAGGACAGGTTGTTGCTGAAGGAACTCCTCAAGATGTTTTAAATAACCCAAACAGTATTACGGGCGCTTATTTGCTTGGCAGAAAATGTATTCCTGTTCCACCATATAGAAGAAAATTTAATCCGAAGAAGATGATTACTATAACTGGTGCTAGAGGGCATAATTTAAAAAATGTTGATGTTTCATTCCCAACCGGTGTATTCTGTTCTGTTACAGGTGTATCAGGCGGTGGTAAATCAACTTTAGTTTTGCATACGCTATATAAGGCTTTAACTAGAATTTTAAATAATACAAAAGTCACACCTGCACCATTTGATAGAATTGATGGCGTGATGAACGTTGATAAGGTCATACAGATTGACCAATCTCCAATTGGCAGAACTCCCCGATCAAATCCTTGCACCTATGTTGGAGCGTTTACACATATCCGTGATTTATTTGTAAATACGGAAGAGGCAGTTAATAGAGATTATAAGCTAAATAGATTTTCATTTAATGTAAAAGGTGGAAGATGTGAAAATTGTCAAGGCGACGGAAGCATAAAAATTGAAATGCACTTTTTGCCGGATGTTTATATCACTTGTCCAGTTTGTAATGGTAAGAGATACAACAGCGAAACATTAGAAATTGAGTTTAATGGCAAAAATATTGCTGACGTTTTAGATATGACTGTTGAGGAGGCTTGTGCTTTCTTTAAAGAAATGCCGTTGATATATGAAAAATTTAAAGCTTTAAAAGATGTTGGTTTAGGCTATATTAAAATAGGACAATCCGCAACTACATTATCAGGTGGTGAAGCGCAAAGAATAAAATTAGCCAAAGAACTGAGTAAAAAGGATACGGGAAATACATTATATATACTAGACGAACCAACAACGGGTCTACACTCTGATGATATTAAAAAGCTATTATGCGTATTGCATAAGCTAGTGGAGCAGGGCAATACGGTATTAGTTATTGAACACAATCTTGATGTTATTAAAACATCTGATTGGATTATTGATATTGGACCTCACGGCGGCGAAAAAGGCGGATATGTTGTTGCTACCGGAACTCCAGAAGATGTTTGTGAAAATGAGAATAGTCTAACTGGCAAGTTTTTAAAGCCAGTAATTGAAAAATATAATAATAGGAAGGAAAAATATGACAATTCTAAAGTCTGTAAATGAGGGGTTAAATCTTTTAAAAAAACATTACGACAAACAACTAAAAATTGCTGAAGAAAGTGGTGATGAAAAAGACGTTTTGTGGGTAAAGATGAAATATGAACACTCCTTAGATGTTTTTAAAATTTCTGAATTTTTAATAGAAAACGATGAAGTATTGTCTAGACTTGATGAACAATACAAAATTTACGGAAAATTAGGAGCGATTTTACACGATATAGGCAGAGCCTATAAAATTGGAAAAAATAAAGAAAAAGTGGAGCCGCATGGCGCATTTGGGGCTGATAATATTTTAAAAGATATTGAAGGAATTGACAATCCTTTTATTCTTATACCTATAAAATATCATGATGTTTTGTTTGCGGAAAAAGAAGCAAGGGAAGAATTGGAAACTTATAGTTTATCAAATAAGAAAAATGAAATTATTATATTGCTTCTTAAGCTTGTTATGGACAGTGATAAATTAGCAAATTTTGAGTTATTTAAAACTTTACAAAAAAGTTATTTTTTACATTCGCCGGATGAACTATATTTTTCAAAAAATTGTCTTGAATCTTTTAAAAATCGTCAGTTATTGAAAAGAGATGATAGAGAAACAATTTTTGATCAGATTTTATTTTATGCAGCATGGGTTTATGGTTTAAATTTTGAGGCCTCAAGAAAGTTTGCATTAGAACACAAAAGCATGAATGGTTTTATTAATATGATGAAAAAGAACTTAGAAAGAATAAGGCAAAATAATC
>CALXXG010000173.1 GCA_944392625.1 uncultured Rickettsiales bacterium | reverse complement strand
ACATGGGAGGGTAATAAACCAATTACAAATATTGAAAGTTTAGCTAGAGATGCAAGATATAATTTAATTTTTGAATTTTGTAAAAAAAATAATATTGACATAATACTTTTAGGACACCATCTTCAGGATCAGGCAGAAAATTTTTTGATAAGATTATTTAGGGGTAGCGGAATTTCTGGGTTATCATCAATGCAAATGGTTACAAAAAGAAATGGTTTTACATTAATACGCCCATTTTTGAATATAAAAAAAGAAGATTTAAAAAAATATCTAATAAATCAAAATATACAATGGATTGAAGATGAAAGCAATAGCGATGAAAAATATTTAAGAAACAAAATAAGAAATTTTTTGAATTCATTTGAAGATAAAGAAAATATTATTAAAAGAATAAATTTAACAATTGATATATTCCAAAATGCTGACAATATTATAAATAACAAAGTGAATGAGTTAGAAAACTGTGTTTATTTTTATGATAAAGAATATAATTATTATAAAATAAAGTTATATGAATTTTTAAAATTAGATAAGGAAATACAATATAGAATTTTGTTAAAGATTTCAAAAAAAGTAAGTCAAAATACAATAAATCCAAGATTTATTAAAATCGATAGGCTTATAAATAATTTAGAAACTTTAAAAAAATATACGTTCTATGGATGTATATTTGAAAAAATAAATACCAATGAGTTTGTTTGCTATAGAGAGTACAATTCTATTAAAGATAAAACAAATTATTTAAAGCGTGGAGAATTAAATAAATATTTAAAATTTTTAAAAGAAAATAATTATCCAAAATATAAAGAAATTAAAGATTTTAAAGGATATAAAAAGGAATTGTTATACACAATTCCTATAAAATGATTATTTATTGTTTACCATAATACATGCTTTCTTGCGTGATTTTAATTTTTATTTGATTTTGCTCATTTCGTTTCATGTTTTCTAACATTTGTTCTCCATATGGCAATGCTGAAATTTTGTTTTTAATTTCATTAAACCTATTAAGTTGTTTTCCAGATAATACTGTTTCCATTTCATTATTAAGTACAAAATAATATATAGCACTTAAAAGTTTTGCTATTTTTTCTTGTTGCTTGCTGTCTTTCTTTATATTTTTGCTTACTTTATTAATAAAATTTTTGATTCTTTCAAGCGCCCTATTTAAATCTTCATTTGATATTATATTTGTTTCTTTTCTGATTTTTTCAAGCTCATTTTCAGCAATTTTTCCAAAATTTGTTTCTGAATCAAAATCAAATATTAATCCAATTTTTTTATTATTCGTTTCCGTGTAATTAAAATATTTGCAGGCTTCAGAAACAATTGTGTCATTTTCTAAAATATTATAATCAGGAGTAGCAATTATATAAAAAAATAATTTATTAAATATTGTTGTATTTTTTGAAATATTCAACATTTTTTCAATTAATTTTTTTGAAATATCTTTATTTGTAGAAATAATTTTTGAGAATAACTTGTAGGTATATTCATCTGACAAAAAATATATTTTTTCATTTTCTAAATCTTTAAATTCATAATTGTTTATTATATTTGTGATTATTTCCTGAGGAAGATCACCACGATTTTTTTCTAAAAAATTATCTAGAATTGAAACAAGATTACTATTATGAGATAAATCAGCAACTAATTTGTTTGCTTTGTGAACTAATGAATTTATGAATCCAAAATCAAGTGAAAAATTCATATAAACTAATTTATATTTATTTTTGTTTTTGTGTGCAAGATAGAAGTTAACATTATTAATTTGTTGCAGAATATTATATGATTTTTTTACATTGTCAAATAAATGTATAAAATTTTTTATTGTAGTTTTGTTCACAATTTCGTCTATACTGCTGATATTCTTTTTATCATCTTCTTTGTATGCA
Source organism: uncultured Rickettsiales bacterium (assembly GCA_944392625.1). Classification (GTDB taxonomy): domain Bacteria; phylum Pseudomonadota; class Alphaproteobacteria; order Rickettsiales; family UBA1997; genus CALXSC01. Next base: position 2,146 of record CALXXG010000173.1, on the reverse strand, counting down.
CTAAATATTGAAAAAATATTTGATACATATTGAAGAACATTTGTTATAAAAATATGAATATAATATTCAGATTGTATTATGTCTAAAGATTTTGCGTTATTATATTCTTTTTTAATATTTTCCGCAATTGATTTTGGCAAATATGCTAAATTATTTAATATATTTGTTTCTAAAAAACTAATATTTTTTTCTTTTAGTTGTTTTCTAATCTCAAAAGAATCTATATCTATATTATTGAAATTATTTATGTTAAAATTATCAATCTCTTCAAAGTCTTCAAAATTATTATACATTTATTTTTTTATTATTTTATAAACATATATAGTATACTCAAATTTTTTTTTATTTCAACGGATTAAAACAAAAATTTTTAAAAAATTATTGATTTTTTAAAAACAAATTTTACTCTCTTTTAAAGATGCTTTTTGATTTATCTATATAAAATAAGTATGAAAGAGTTTTTAAAATTTTTAGGGGAGTATAAAAAGTATGCAATTTTAACTCCAATATTTGTTATTGGCGAAGTTGCAATGGAAATTTTTATTCCATTTATTATGGCAAAAATTATTGATAATGGCGTTGTGGGAAGCGGCGGACTTCCATACATTATAAAAGCAGGATCAATAATGATATTTATAAGTATTTTTTCTCTATTTTGCGGTGTATCTGCGGGCAGGTGTTCGGCTAAGGCTGCTGCTGGTTTTGCAAAAAATATTAGAAAATCTTTATTTGATAAAATTCAAGATTTTTCATTTTCAAATATTGATAAATTTTCAACTGCATCTTTAATCACAAGAATTACAACGGATGTTGTAAATGTTCAAAATGCTTTTATGATGGTTATTAGAACTGTATCAAGATCTCCTTTTATGCTTATTGGGTCCGCAATAATGGCCATGACTACAAGTCCGCATTTGTCTTCAATATTTTTAGTGGCAATTCCTGTTTTATCCATATTGTTGTATCTTATAATAAAATATTCATATCCTAGATTTGAAATAATGTTAAGAAGATATGATGAGCTAAATTTAGATGTGCAGGAAAATTTAATTGGCATAAGAGTTGTAAAATCTTTTGTCAGAGAAGATCATGAGCAGAAAAAGTTTGATAAATGTGCAAAGATTGTCCAACAGGCGCAGGTATTTGCTGAAAAACTTATAATATTAAATATGCCAGTTATGCAGATTGTTGTTTATTCTTGTATTTTGGCAGTTTTATGGATTGGCGGAAAAATGGTTGTTGGAAGCACGTTGGAAATAGGACAATTGGCTAGTTTCTTAACTTATATAATGCAGATTTTGATGGCATTAATGATGATTTCTGTTATATTTATTATGATAATAATGTCAAGAGCTTCAAGGGCGAGAATTTTAGAAGTTATACATGAAGTTCCTGATATAAAGGACAGTGATAAAGACGCAAAATTTAAAGATGGTTCTGTTGAATTTAAAAATGTGTCCTTTAGTTATATTGACAAAAAAGATAATATAATTTTAAAGAATATAAATCTAAAAATAAATTCAGGCGAAACAATAGGGATAATAGGAGGTACTGGATCCGGCAAAAGCACATTGGTTCAACTTTTGCCAAGACTTTATGACGTATTTAGTGGAAGTTTATTCGTTGGCGGAAATAATGTTAAAAATTATAAGCTTAATAATTTGAGAAATAATATTGCTATGGTTTTGCAGAAAAATGTTTTATTTTCTGGAACTATAAAACAGAATCTTCTATGGGGAAATGAACATGCAACAGATGAAGAAATAATACAAGCCTGTAAAGATGCTCAAGCACATGATTTTATTATGTCATTTCCAAACGGTTATGAGACAGACTTGGGGCAGGGCGGTGTCAATGTTTCAGGCGGACAAAAACAAAGATTGTGCATTGCTAGAGCTTTATTAAAGAAACCGCGAATATTAATATTGGATGACTCTACAAGCGCTGTAGACACTGCTACGGAAGGAAAGATAAGAAAAGCACTTAGAGAAAAGATGTCTAACATAACTAAAATAATAATAGCCCAAAGGATTTTCTCTTAAAGACTGCTGGAAACCTTGCAAGTCCTTCCCCAACAACCTGTGCCACTTGGCCAATCTCTTCAATTCCTTGAAGAAATGAGGCGTCAATCTAATCGTGCAATTCA
>CALXXG010000172.1 GCA_944392625.1 uncultured Rickettsiales bacterium | reverse complement strand
TCGGATAGTTACTATATTCTCATTAGGAAGATTGGTGATATATACTGGAAATCTTAAATATGTTTGCAATAATGGAAGCGTTATCTTTATTTTTTTGTCGTCACAAATATTTGTTGGTTTTTTTGGCTTGATATCTTTTTTGATTATTTCTTTTATTAAATTTATTTTTGATTTATTTAATTTTTTATAGTCTTTCAGTATGAGTGATGAAACAATTAATAGTCCGTCAAATAAAATGTCTTTATATTCATCGTCTGCATTTAAATTTTGTATTATTTGTGTTGCTAGGTCTATTTTATTTAAATTAACTAATTCAAATAAGCAACTTAAAATAGTACTTTTACCAAATTTTTCAAAAATATCATTTAATGTTTTTTGTTGTTGTATATAACTTTGTATGTTTTGGCTAATATAATCTAGTTCTATCGCTAAAATTGCTGGTCCGCTAATTTTTTGATTTTTAATTAGGTTAAGAATTGATTGATCATTTTTTAAAATAGATTTTTTTATGCCTTCTGTATTTTCATTAATATTATAGGTTAAATTTATTTTTTGACTGTTTATTTTATTTATTAAAAAGTTTAATATTTCATTATTTTTGTTATATAATTCTATATTTCTGTTATATGTGTTATATAAGCTATTTAAAACTAAATTAAGGGCATCTTCTTTGTTTTTATTTTTTATTGTAATATCAGCATTATTTTCTATTAATAATTTAGCAATATCTAAATAGTTGTTTTTTATGCAATAAATTAATGGAGTATTGCCATGATCATCTTTAAAATTTATATCTTCAATATTAAATTTTATACCTTTAGACATTAATTTAGTAAAAATTTCAATGTTTTTGTTTTTTATTATATATGCCATAATATCATTTTTATTATATTCTTTAATGTTTATATTATTAAGCAATACTTCTATATATTCATTTCTATTGTTTTTTATTGCTATGTTCAGTAATGTTTTGTTGGTATTATTATCAAAATTAATATTATAAAACTGTTGTAGCAAAGTATCAAATATGCAATTTTCTAAATTATTTTCTGAAAGTAGTTTTATTAAATGGCTATAATCATAGTTATTTCTATTTTTAACAATATTTATTAATCTTGCGCAAAGTTCTTTATTTTTATTTTTAATAGCATAATATAACGCGTCTTCACCATTATTATTTCTTAGCATAATATCGGCATTTTTTTCAATTAGTTTTATAGCAAATTCTGTTTTATTTTCTCTTGCGGCTATGATTAATGCTGTGTTTCCGTTTTTATTTTGAGCATCAATATCTATTTTATTTTTTAATAGTGTAATAATATCCAGTTCTGAGCCGATTTTTGCAGCTTGCATTAGGATATTTAGTCCTCCTATATATTGATTATTAAAATCAATATTATTAATTGATTCTTTTATCTCGTTATAACTTTTTCCAGTTCTTATTTTGTTAAAAATTCTTAATACATCCATTTTAATAATATAAAAAATAACATATTTGTTTATGATATCTCAAAATCTAATTGATGTCAAATAAAAAAAATAATTAATTAATTTTTTTATTTTATTGACTTATTTTTTTCAATTCATAAGCTTAAGATAATAATGTTTTTATAGCTAAAATATGAAACGAGTTTTGTCATTCTTTTTAATGCTATTATTACTAACAAACTATGTTTTTGCTAGTGATAATAAAGAAAGTGATGATGATATTCAACAAAGATTTTCTGAATGGATTTTAAATTTTAAAAAAACGGCAAATAAAGATTACGGAATAGATAATAAAATTCTAAACGAAGCTTTTAAAAATGTTGAATATAAGAAAAAAGTAATAAATCTTGATAGAAATCAACCGGAGTTTAAAAAAGTTTTTTGGAACTATTATGATGATGCTATACATCCTCTAAGGGTTAAGCGTGGTAAGGAAAAAATTGTAAAATATAAGACTTTATTGAATAGAGTATACAAAAAATATGGTGTTCCTCCTAATATAATAGTTGCGTTTTGGGGAATGGAAAGCGATTATGGCAGATATATGGGTAATTCCAATGTAATAGAAGTTCTTACAACTCTTTCTTTTGATCACAGAAGATCTAAATTTTTTACTAATGAATTGATACAAGCGTTAAAAATATTGCAAAGTGGTAAAATTGATTTAAAAGATATGAAAGGATCGTGGGCTGGTGCTTTTGGAAATTTTCAATTTATGCCTTCAACCTATGTTGCGTACGCTGTTGATGGTGATGGAGATGGAAAAATTGATCTTCGTAATAGTTTGCCAGATGCTTTTTATTCGGCTGGAAACTATCTTTCAAAAATGGGTTGGGATAGTAAACATAGATGGGGGCGTCCAGTTAAATTTGATAAAAATAATAAAAAAATATGGAATCAAGTAAATTCTAAAGATTGGAAAAATTTATCATATTTTTCAAGCTTAGGGATAACTAGAATGAATGGAAATAAATTACCAAATGCAAAAATAAAAGCAAAATTAATAGCTCCTATGGGAAAAGATGGTCCAACATTTTTAATTTATAAAAACTTTAAGCTTATAATGAATTGGAATAATAGTATAAATTATGCGCTTTCAGTTGGTCTTTTATCTGATGCTTTGACAGATAATCAAATTGGAAAAATTGAAAGAAAAAAATGATGTTTATTGATTTTTTATTAAATATAAGTTTTATTTTTTTCTTGCAAATAATGTATTTTAAACTATTTTAGAAATATATTAATAAAATTATTAAAATAAAATGTTTAATAAGATTAAAGATGCTGATGTAAAAGGCAAAGTTGTTTTTGTAAGGGCTGATATGAATGTTAGTATCAAGAATGGCAAAATAATTGATGATACTAGAATTAGAGCTACAATACCTACAATTGAATATTTAGTTAAAAATGGAGCTAAAGTTGTTTTAACTTCCCATTTAGGAAGTCCTAAAGGTGTTGTAAATGAAGATTTATCATTAAAGATCGTATTAGAGAGATTAAAAGAATTAATGCCTAAAGTTAAATTCAACTTTTCAAATGATTGCATTGGCGAACAAACTAAAAAAGATATAGAAAATACAAACTTTGGTGAAGTTATATTGCTAGAGAATTTAAGATTCCATGAAGGCGAAGAAGCAAATGATGAAAATTTCGCTAAAGAATTGGCAAGCTTAGCTGACATCTATGTAAATGATGCTTTTTCAACTTGCCATAGAAAACATGCATCAATGGTTGGCGTTCCAGCAATTCTTCCAGCTTATGCAGGTTTCACATTGGAAGAAGAAATTGAAAATTTAACAGACTTAGTTTCAAATCCAGAAAAACCTGTTATGGTTATAGTTGGTGGATCTAAAGTTTCTACAAAATTAGAGCTTCTAAGAGCTTTAGTTAAAAAATATGAATATGTTGTAGTTGGCGGTGGTATGGCAAATACTTTCCTTTATGCTATGGGTAAACCAGTTGGAAATTCTTTAAAGGAAGAGGAATTAAAGGATGATGCATTGGCTTTATTAAAAGAAGCTAAAGAAAACAATTGTGAAGTGATTTTACCTATAGATGTAGTTGTAGCAGGACAAGTTGCTGAAAATCAATCAGTAAAAACAGTTTCCGTTGATGATGTTCAAAAGAATGACATTATAGTTGATTTAGGTGAAAAAACTTTAGAATTAATTGAAGACAAAATGGCTAAATGCAAAACTGTTATTTGGAACGGCCCTATTGGCATTTACGAAATTTATCCATTCAACGAAGGAACTGATAGCTTAGCTGAATACATTGCTAAATTAACAGGCAAAGGAGCTATAAAATCTGTAGCTGGTGGTGGTGATATTTTAGCAGCTTTAAATAAAGCAAATATTACTAAAGAATTTACATACGTATCAACTGCTGGTGGTGCTTTCTTAAAGTGGTTAGAAAAGGGAAAATTACCTGCTGTTGAAAAGATAATGAAATAGTTTAATTTTTTTATAAATATTATTTACCCCCTAAATATTAGGGGGTTTATATTTTATATAAGCCAATAGAATTAAAAAATAGATAATTCATTAAAAAATTGAAAATTATAAATTATAGATTAGAAATTAACTGTAAAAATAATTATTAAAAAATGTTTGAATTAATAGAAAAAGAACTTGAGGAAAATGCAGATCCAATACAGGCTCAACATTCACAAAGATATTTCAGAACTGGAAAGGGTGAATATGGTGAAGGTGATATTTTTATGGGATTAAAACTTGATACTGTAAACAAAATTGCAAAAAAATATAAAGATTTGAATTTTAAAGATCTGCAAAAATTATTGGATTCAAAATATCATGAAAAAAGAACAACAGCACTCGTAATATTGGTAAATTTATATCAAAATAAAAAATCTAATAAAAAAGAGATAGTTAATTTCTATTTAAATAATATACAGAATATTAATAATTGGGATTTGGTTGACATCGCCTGCTATAAAATTTTAGGCGATTATTTGCTCAATTTTGAGAATGGAAATTATGACATATTAAAGCAGTTTTCAAAGTCAGAAAATTTATGGAAAAGAAGAATAGCTATTGTTTCAACTATGGTTTTTGTAAAAAATGGCTATATACATCCTACGCTTGAAATTGCAAAAACACTTTTACATGACAAACATGACCTGATACAAAAGGCAACCGGCTGGTTATTGAGAGAAATAGGCAAAAAAGATGAAAATATGTTGAAAAATTTTCTAAAAAATAATATAAATGATATTTCAAGCATCACTTTAAGCTATGCTATGGAAAGACTTAATAGGGACGATGCTGCCAGTATAAGATTATTAAAAAAGAAAAATCGTCTATGAATGAATTATCAATTTATATTCACTATCCATTTTGCAAATCAAAATGCCCCTACTGCGATTTTAATTCCTACTGCAATATAAAGATTGACGAAGAAGATTTAATAAAGGGGTATACCAACGAAATAAATTATTATAAAAAATATATAGCAAATAAAACTATAAAAACAATATATTTTGGCGGTGGAACACCATCTCTAATGGGTGAAAAATTATTATCATCAATAATACAAACAATTTCAAACATTGCCAATATATCTAACGATTGTGAAATAACTGCGGAAGCAAATCCCAACAGCGCAAGTTTTGAAAAATTAAACAATTTCAAAAAAATTGGCATTAACAGACTTTCAATTGGCGTTCAATCATTATATGATAAAGATTTAAAATTTCTAGGCAGAATACACAACAGAAACGACGCATTAAAGACTATAAACGATGCACAAAAGATTTTTAAAGATAAATACACCATTGATTTAATCTATACAAGACCAGATCAAAAAATTTCCAATTGGGAAAAAGAATTGAAGGAAGCAATAAAATTATCGCCCTATCACTTGTCTTTATACCAACTAATAATAGAACCCGGAACAAAATTTTACAAAAATAAAATTAAGCTGCCAAATGACGATTTAAGCATTGAATTTTATAATACGACCTATGATTTTTTAGAAGACAACGGCATTAAATTCTATGAAATTTCAAACTATGCAAAAAACGGCTACGAATCAAAGCATAATCTAGTCTATTGGACAAACGGAAATTGGCTAGGGATAGGAGCGGGAGCTCATAGTAGACTTGACATAAACAACAGCAGATATGCAATACAAAACGTAAAAAACCCAATCAAATGGCTGCAAAAATGTCTAGCACAAAAAAATGGCAAAAGTTTAAAATCAAAGTTATCAGATAACGAAATTATAGAAGAGTTTGTTTTAATGGGATTAAGAATACGCAGCGGAATAGAACTCAAAAATCTTCAAAAAAACATAAAATGCGATTCACTCTACGACATTTTAAACAGAAAAAATATTGATATTTTAGCCAATAACGGCTTGCTTATAAATTCACCCAACAACATAAGAATAACAAAAAACGGCATAATGCTTTTAAATTCAATCATTGAAAAAATTTTGTTATAATAATATAGCATATGATAAAATAATCCAAAATAACCTCTAAACAATTAGAGGCTATTTTGCATTTTTCTTTGTCTATTATTATGTTCTTGCAAAACTTTCGCTATAATGTTTGGCGCTATTTCCTTTGTCCCAGATAAATAAAATTTAATTCTATTATCTGTTTTAAATAAATTTAATTTATTATTTATATAATTTTCATTATTTTTTTCTTTAATATCTATATTAAATTGAGAATAATAATTTAATCTTAACTCTGCAATATTTGCATTTGTTTTAAATTCTTTATTAAAATCCTCTCTAATTTTATTCCAATCTATATCAAAATTAGCATCAAAATCAAGCAATTTTAATAAAATATCACTTTGATCTATATTTAATATATCATATTTATTTAATATATGTTCATACAATTCCCCAAATGTGCAATTTTCAACATTAAAATTTTCTTCAATTTCATTTCTAAATGTATTTTCTAAAAAATCTTTCTTTTGTTTATGTACCAATAATATTAAATATTTACATTTATCATCATCATTAAATAAACAATAAGGTAAAAATCTTCTATAGTATAGTTTAAAAGTATTATCATTAACCATAACTTTGTTGGCAAAATTTTTATCAATATAATCTAAATCTTTTTGTGTTTCATAACTTAAATGTTTTTTAAATATTCTGATGCCTTGGTTAAATACAGATCTACATATATCTTTATCATTATAAATATATTTTCCAATTTGTATATTTCTATTTGATAATAATTTTTCAAAAATATCCGCATATTGTTTTATAACTGCATCTTTATATTTTATATTTGGATAAAAATTTTTAATATTTTTTATTCTTGATATATCATTATTATTTTTATAGTCATTAACTATAATTTCTTTTAAATCTAATGTATTTTCATTGCTATCCCGATTATCATCATTGCTAGTGTTTTCAATGTCATCTTCTTTAGTTGTATCATTGTCAATGTTGTTCTTAGCTATAAAATATTTATGATTTTGCACATACATTATACATCTTCTTAATTTTTCTCTTGCTTCTTCGCGATTGTTAAATTTTTTAATTAAATACTCTCTTAATAGTTTTTTATTGTTATTTAAAAAATTATAATTTATCTCATTAAGAATGAAAGCCTCGTATCGTGTTAAATATCCTGGAGCTATTATTTTTTTTAGCTCATTTAACTCCATATATTGATGCAAAGCTTTTATTTTATCAAAATTTTCTTCTTGAATTTCCTCAATATTTTCCATTTTTAAATAGTATTGTTAATAAAAATAAATTTTATTATACACATTTTTTTGATGAGAATCAAGTTTTTATTTAATTTATTTAATATTAATAATAGACTTAGTAAATCAAAATATAGGACTTTTTATCATTATTTATTGATACATAAAAAATAAGAAACAGTTTAGAATATTTAAATTATGGCTAATACAATTTATCTAAAGAAATATTGATTTTTATTATTTTTTATTGTTTAATTTATGAAGCTAATATTATTGACTATATGGATTATAAAAATATAGGTTTCATAACCAGTCAGGTAAAAAATTGTAATGCGGAGCAAAATTTTTTACTAGAGCAGGGCTGTATAAAAATAAATACGATTTCTGATTTGAAAAAATATAAAATAGATTTGCTTTTTGTGCTTGGCGGTGATGGTTTTATGCTGAGGGTATTTCATAAATTTTTAAATGCAAAAGTTGATTTTTATGGCATGAATTGCGGCACGCATGGGTTTCTATTAAATAATTGCAGGAATCAATTTGAACATAAAACTATTAAAGATTTTATATCAAATACTAAAAAATATACTATAAACCCTTTAAAAGCAGTTATTACAGATATAAATGGGGTTAAAAAAACTGCTTATGCTATAAATGAAATAGCTGTTTTAAGGAGCACCCATAATGCATCCCATGTTAAAATTAATGTTGATGAAAAAGAGAGATTAGCAAAATTAATAGCTGATGGGGTTATATTATCAACTCCTGCCGGTTCAACAGCCTATAACCTGTCGTTAAATGGTCCAATATTGCCGCTAGACAGTAATCTTGTTGTAATTACACCAATAAGTCCATTTTCTCCTAGACTATGGAAAGGTGCTATAATAAAAAATACTAAAAAAGTGGAATTTGAAGTTATGGACAACGATTTTAGAAAGGCTAATACAACTGCTGATTTTATAGAGTTTAAAAACACTGCAAAAGTTGAGATAACTGTAGATTTAACAAAAAATTTAAATATACTTTTTGATAAAAATGAAACTATTGAAGAAAAAATAATGGGGCAACAGTTTTACTGCAATTAATTTAAAAATATTTGAACTTTTTTAGTAATTTTTTTGGACTTTTTTAATTACCTATTTTAAAAAATATAATATATTTTATAACTAGGATTTTCTATTATTATATTACAAATATTTACTTTTGCATATGAAAAAAAGAAATATTATTGCATCTATTTTAATAGCGATTGTTATTTTATTCATTATAGTTGTGTCATGTTTTTATAGAATAAAAATAAAGGGAGAATATACCATGAATAAACATAAAACTAGACTTGAATTAAGCAATGAAAAATATAAAGAACTATTTGAAACATATCCAAATGTTGATATGGAAACTGATCCAGAATTGATGGAAATTTTAAGAAAGTCAATATTTGCCGATATTTTTCATAGCGGAGTAATTGATGATAAAACAAGAGAAATGATTACTATAGTTTCCCTTGCAGTAATGCAAACATTGCCGCAATTAAAATCGCATACGGCAGCAGCATTAAATATTGGAATAAAACCAATTGAAATTCGTGAAATTATATATCAAATAGCCCCATTTATTGGTTTTCCAAAGACACTAAACGCTATTTCTTCCATAAATGAAGTATTTAAAGAAAGAGGCATAAAACTGCCTCTAGAAAAAATGGGAACAACCAATGATGAAAATCGTTATACAAATGGCTTTGAAATACAGAATCCAATTTATGGTGATGAAATTAAAGAAAAATTTAAAAATCTACCAGCCGGATTCAATAATTTTGTGCCACAATTTTTGACAGAATTTGGGTTTGGCGATTTTTATACAAGAAAAGGTTTTGATATAAAAACTCGTGAATTGATGATTTTAGTAGCTTTAACAACTATGGGTGCTGAAACTCAAATAAAAGCGCATGTTATTGGAAATTTAAAAGTTGGAAATGGCAAAGAAGTTCTTACAGCCGCTATTGTTCATACAATACCATATATAGGCTTTCCAAATGCTTTAAATACTTTAAATATTATTCAAAATACAAAATAAATATATAAAAATGAGTAAAATTTATTATTTTATAACTATTATTATATGTTTAATTTTATCAATAAATGCATTCGGGGAAAATATGGAAAATAAGCTATTTAATAATAACGTTCCATATATAACTTTAAATAATGGTAAAAAAATGCCGCAAATTGGTTTCGGGACATGGACATTATACGGTGAAAATGCGGTATTGAGTATAAAAAATGCTATAAATTCAGGCTATAGACTAATTGATACTGCACAGTTTTACGATAATGAAGCAGAAGTCTATAAAGCAATAAAAGATAGTGGCATTCCACGAAGTGAAATATTTATTACAACAAAAATAACACCACGAAATATGAGAGATGGAAGAGTTAGAGAATCTTTAAATGAAAGTTTGAAAGCATTAGGTGGTGATTATATAGATTTAGTTTTAATTCATTGGCCTGCAGAAGAGTATATAAAAGAAACATGGCAAATTATGGAGGAATATGTAAATAATGGAAAAATTAAATCTATAGGTATAAGTAATTTTAGTCCAAATCAAGTAGAAGAACTATTAAAATATGCAAAAATTAAGCCTGTCATCAATCAAATAGAGATACATCCATATTTAACACAAAAACAAAATATAGAATTTATTTTTAGTAAAGATATACAGCCAGAAGCCTGGTCTCCGCTTGGTGCTGGCGATGTATTAGACGATGAAGTCTTAAAAAATATAGCAAAAAAGCATAATAAAAGTGTCGCACAGATAGTGCTGAGATGGCATATACAACAAGGTTTAATAGCTATACCACGATCTGATAATAAAGAACACATAATTGAGAATATAGATATATTTGATTTTGAACTTTCCGATGAAGAAATGAAAATAATAGATAAATTAAATAAAAATCAGATGGTTGACTATAGAAATTATACGGCTAGTTTTTTATGGTAATAAATTTGATAAAGTTATAGAAAAATAACTTAACAATAGCTCTAATGCAATTAACTTTTTATTCTTTTTTTATAAAAGTTTATTAATTTTAAACTGTAATAGGTAATAGAAATATATAGGCCCATTATTGTCAGATAGTTCATAAAAAATTTAATTGGAAACTTGCCAAAGTCCCAATAACTAAAAGTTGACTGCAGAAATAATTTTGATCCAATATCCATTTCAAATGAGGTTTTAATTCCATATATTGCAATTAAAATGCCAATAGTAGATAATAATGTGCTGATTTTTTTGTTGCCTTTAGTCATTTTATTTAGACCGGCAACCATCATATTCCAATGATTGCCTAAATGGACAGAAATCAATATAAGTCCCCAATAGGCACTTAAAGTATGCACCTGAGTTGCTGCAAAACTACTGCTTATTGACAAAAATGAGAAAATATTGTGTGAAATCATTATGCCGCTAATCATCAAAATAAGCATATCAATAAGCAATAAAATATTTGTAGCAATACTTATCAATCTTTGCAAAGGATATTTTCCTTTAAACAGTGTTTTATACCAGTTATAGTTTAAGGCATTATGCAGAATAAAAAGCGAAAGCATTGATATACCAATAATCTCATGTCCAAAGTCTCCTGTCAACTGAAATGCAAAGGCAAACAGAAGCAAAACGGTCATAGTAAAATCAATGCATATTTTAAAAATTAGCTTTTTATTCATGCAAAAAATATACCGTTAACTATTTTAATAATAAACTCAATATAAAAATTTTCAAGAGTTCAAAATAATTATAATAGATTTTTAACAATAGATAACACCACAAAATAAAATTTTGTAGTGTTGAATAAATTTTTTATTTTAGTTTTGATTTTATGCTGGACATATTGGCGTCTGTCATGGTCCATTGGGTTAGGGAGTTTTGTTTTGCTTGAATTACGATGTATACCATGTCGTTATTGGAATTGTTAATCATGCTTCTTTGTCCGTTTGGATTGACTTTTATTATGCTTCCTTCTGATATTGGAAATACGTCATCGTCCACTTGAAATTTTCCTTCGCCGCTTAATATTATGTAAATTTCTTCGTTTTGTTTGTGGGAGTGGAAGAAAGGCAGTTCTGTGTGTGGGGCTATGGATGTGATTGAGATTTCGCAAGATGTGCTGCCGATTAAGTCTTTTAAAAATATTTTGCCTTTCATATCTCCGTTTGCAAAATCTTTTATACTGTTTAAATTGCCAATATTGATGGCTTTGAAATTTTTGTTTTCGCTAATATTTTTGATAGTCATTTTCTCTCCTGGTTTGTTATTAATAAATTATTGACTTCAACAATGATATAAATTATCATATAAATATATTTTGTAAAGTAGGCAACATTTTTGCATATAGTATACGTTTTTATACAATTATTGATAAATAAGGATTAAATTATGAAAAATATTTTTTCGCCATGTCCGGTTGAGACAACTCTAAATATTTTGGAAAATAAGTGGAGAGTTTTGATAATTAGGGAGTTGCTTGGGGGGACAAAAAGATTTGGAGAGCTTAAAAAGTCAATAGCTGGTATATCTCAAAGGTCTCTGACAATGAATCTTAGGATGATGGAAGAATTGCAATTGATAACAAGAAAAATATATCCTGAAGTTCCTCCGCGTGTTGAGTATTCGTTGACGGATACGGGTAAAAGTTTGAAGCCAATATTAAAAGTTATGGAAGAATGGGGAAAAAACTATAAAAAGTTAAATAATTGCAAATAATTTATTATATATAAAAAATGTTGGATTTATATATCCAACATTAGATTGATGAATAGTATTGGATTAATTAATTTAATCCAATTACTTGAGAAACTAGTATATCTTTTTCTTTGATATTCAAGTCTCTAGCTATACTTCTTTTATTCATCATGCCTTTTACAACATTAGGCATATTGTGTTCTGCGCAGTATATTGCTACATTTTGATAGGCAGAGCCAGCGTGCATTGCAGAAGAATTTTCTTGAAAATCTTTTGTTGCGTATACCAGAATTATGTCTGCATTGTCAACAAATTTTTGACTATCAGAAAAATATTTAAATAAATTTCTTCTTGATACCTGTTTTAATTCATTAGTTTCGGCACTATATAGATAAGCACCATCTTTTTTAATAACATAAATTTCTAAATCTTGAATATTTTTTGCTGTTGGTATCGTTCTCTTGTTTTCTTCTTTTCTATTTATACCATATGCTGCCCATAATATATCACTTAAAGTATTATCATCTATTTGTTTGGTTGAATTAAATTCTCTTGATGTTTTTCTATTGGAAAGCATATTTAAAAATGGATCATTCATGTTTGGTGCCGGAAGTTTTTCTGCAGCAATAGATAAAGTTATTTGGGATAAAAATAAAATAGCAAACAAAAAATATTTTTTCATAATGATAAAAAGTTGTTAACATAATCTAATGATAGGTTTAATTTTTAAAAATTCAACTCAAATGTGTAATTTTAAATATCAATTTTAAATGTCATTGATCTACAAAGTCCTTTTGAGTCAATTGAATCATAATAATCAACTAGTATAACTTGGCCAACAACATCAAATTGACCAAAACCTGATTCAAAATCATTATATTTATAACATTCGCCTCTGATTGCTCCATCATCATAAACTCCATCATCCATTTTTGTATCAATATTTAGCGCTAATTTTGGTTCTATATAGCCATTATACTTTGCTACAAAGTCTAAATAATTTCCAGTATTTAAACCATCTAAATAATTACCCATATCATCAAGATAATTAAACTTATGAAAAACATTTTTAAGAATACTTACATTTTACCATATTGTGGATTGACGTTTGAATAATCAAGTATACCTTCTTTATCTAAATCAATATAAACAATACATGATCTATCATCTTCGCAATCTGAATATTTTGTATCAGTGCCATCATAATAATTTCCGGAATTTTCACCAAGTTTTCCATTATTTAGTTTATCACCTGGAAGTTTGCCATTTGCAGCAAAATATATGTCAATCGCTCTTCTATAGTTTTCAACTTCATTCATTACAGCTCTTGCTCTAGCACTATCAATAAGGCTTTGTCCACCTGTAATACCAGCCACAAGTAGACCTATTATTATTAGGACAATTGAAAGCTCGATTAATGAAAAAGCGTTGTGGTATTTTAAAGTAAAATTTGATAAATTATGTTTTATATCATTATTTTTCATGTATATTATTAATATATTATTTGTCATATATACTAGAATTTTATAATCAAAAAAATCAAGAAAAATATTTTATATTACAAAAATATTTTATAGCGGTAATTTTTGTCTTTTTTTGTAAGTTTTTTGGACTTTTTTTAGTACCATAAATATTTTGCATTTAATAATATAAAATTATATTAATAAATTATATTAACAACTAAAATGACTATGGAAAATATCACATCAAATAAAAAGGTTATTGCGATTTTGCTTGTTTGCATTGCATTAATTCTTGTTTTTTTAATTTCTTGTAAATTTAGTAAATGTTTTAAAGGAGAAAGAGATATGACTAAAATTGAATCAATAGATACAGTGTTTGGACAGGGCGAGCCTAATCCTTTTGGCAAGTTTTTTACAGGACAAACTTATTTAAAATCTATGGTTGAACCGGATGATGTTTTTTATACTAATATAGGAAATGTTGTATTTGAACCGGGTGCTAGAACAAATTGGCATAGCCATACAGCAGGACAAATATTGCTTGTTTTAGATGGTGAGGGCAGATATCAAGAAAAAGGAAAGGAAGTTCAAATATTAAAAAAGGGTGATGTGGTAAAAATTGTTCCTGATGTTGAACATTGGCATGGTGCGGCACCTGACAGCTGGTTTGTTCATGTATCAATAACTCCAAACTCATCAAATAATAAAACAACTTGGTTGGAACCAGTTAGTGATGCTGAATATAAATAGTTAAATTAATTTTATATTATAAAGATGAAAACTAAGTCTATTTATATGCCACTACTTTAATGGTTTTATATGATGCCAATATAGTATATTCAAAGGATGGTAATATTATAAAGGAAAATATGAAAAATGAAAATATTGTTCCCAATATTATGAATAATAATGATGCAAAAATTCCACAGCTTGGCTTGGGAACCTATAAACTAGCAGAGAGAGGGATGAAGCTTACAATTCTGTTTTAACCGTTCTTAAAGAAAGCTATATGTATATTGATATTGCACACGCCCATCAAAACAAAAGAAGCGTTGGAAAAGCTATAAAAGACAGTGGGGTTTCAAGAGAAAAAATATGGCTTACAAGCAAACTTTGGTCTAATAAATATGGAAAAGGCAAAACATTAAAAGCTATTAAAAGAATGAAAAATAGCCTTGGCGTTAAATATATAGACTTAGTTTTATTTTTATTAAACAGTTGGGGATTGTACAAATGTTTTGTTGAAATAAAAAAAACTTTAAAAAATGGAAAAGTCATGGCTATTGACATTCCTAATTTTGATTTTGATGAGAATGTATTTTTATTAATGATTGATAATGCAAAAGTTAAGCCTTAAACAATACAAATTGAATGCCATCTGTGCACATAAAGAGAATATTGGTAAAAAATGGTAAATAATATAACCTCAGATTGAATGTTGGTTTCTGTTGTGTGTCATGGAAAGTAATAAAGTCGTTCTCAATTATGAAACTTTAAATAAAATTGTAAAAAACCATAATAAATTTGCAGCATAAATTATATTACATTAGTATATGCAAAAAAGGATTTATTGCAATACCAGGTTTATCAAATACTAACCACATAAAAGAAAATATAGATATATTTAACTTTACTCTAAGTGATGATGAAATGGATCAAATACAAAAAATAAATAAAGAAAAGAGATATTTTAATGTTTTATTTAAAGAACAAAAAAGATGTTTATTAAATTTAATCCAGAAGATTAGATTAGTGTAAAAAATATTAAACTAAATAATTAGTTTTAAAAATGATTTAAAATCACATTAAGTTATTAGTTATTATATAACGACAAAGGCTGAAAAATATATTGTGGGGAAAAAATAGAAATAAAGATGGATTAATTTTTGATATAAAAACGTGTGATAATATACTAAGATTTTTTAATAAAAGTAAACTATTGGCAAAATGGAGATATGAGTAAATTGAACTATTTTAGCAACTTTTTTGGACTTTCTAGAGTATACCATAAAAAATATTAAATTATATTATTAATTCAAAAGATATATTTTGTTAATAATATGAGAGGAATTATGCAAACAGTTGTTTTAAATAATGGCGTAAAAATGCCAATTGTTGGACTTGGTATTTTTCAGGTTGATGATTTAAAAGTATGCGAGCAGACCGTGTTAGATGCTTTAGAGATTGGATATAGATCAATTGATACGGCTTCAGCCTATCAAAATGAAGAAGCTGTTGGAAACGCAATTAAAAAAAGCGGAATAAAAAGGGAGGACTTATTTATAACTACAAAGTTATGGATACAGGATGCTGGCTACGAAAATGCTAAAAAAGCATTTGAGAAATCTTTAAAAAGATTACAGCTTGATTATTTGGATTTATATTTAATTCATCAACCTTTTGGTGATGTTTATGGTTCTTGGCGCGCTATGGAAGAATTGTATAGGGAGGGCAAAATTAAAGCTATAGGCGTTAGTAATTTTTACGACGACAGATTAATTGATCTAATAGTTCATAATGATGTTATTCCGGCTGTAAACCAGGTTGAAACTCATGTATTTAACCAACAGATTAATAGTCAAAAATTTATGGAAGAAAATAAAGTTCAGATTGAATCTTGGGGTCCTTTTGCAGAAGGCAAAAATAATATGTTTAAAAATGAAGTTTTAAAATCTATAGCCGACGCCCACGATAAATCTGTTGCACAGGTAATTTTAAGATGGCTGATACAAAGAAATATTGTCATAATACCAAAATCTGTCCGCAAAGAAAGATTGAAGGAAAATTTCAATATTTTTGATTTTGAATTGACAAATGATGAAATGCAAAAAATTGCAACTTTAGATACTGGAAAAAGTTTGTTTTTGAACCATAGAGATCCTGAAATTGTAAAGTGGCTGGGCACTACTAAGTATAATATTTAGGCTCAACTCTTTATAGTTTTCAGGTTAATCATATAATATTTATGTTGTTTTTCATTTTTATTGGAGTATTTAATACTCCAATAAATTTATCCAGCTGTTCTAAATTGTTTGATATTCGTTTTTGGCGGAGTTCCAAACATTCTTTTGTATTCGCGGTTAAATTGACTAACGCTTTCATAGCCAACATTATAAGCTACATCTGATGCTTTTAGGTTTTCTGACAGCATTAATCTTTGTGCTTCCTGAAGACGCAGCTGTTTTTGATATTGCAGTGGACTTAGGGTTGTTATTCTATTAAAATGCCTATAAAATGAAGATTCTGCCATATTAAATTTTTTAGACAATTCATCAATTTTTAACGGCTGTCGGTAATTGTTCTTTAGCCAATTTATTGCATTTGCTATTTGATTGGCCGGCGTTCCCTTAGTATTGACGCTTTTTAGAATATGTCCAAATGGCGATGTCAATAGAATATAGTGAATTTCTTTTATAATCATTGGCGCCATAATTTTTTGCCTTTCAGGATTTCTTTCAAGTTCCAGCAGTCTGGAAAAAGCATCTAGAAGATCATATTCCGCATTCATTACCTCAACGCTTTTAGCTATTGTTTCATTTTTGTTTGCATCTTGCATCTGCGAGACAAGTTCTGCTATTATAGAATTATTTAACTCCAATATAAGTGTCAAAAACGGTTTCTCCTGCGTTGCTTCAATAATTTGTCCAGCTGTCGGCATATCAATAGACGTTGCTATGCAATCGCCAGCCTTGTAATCATACTGTTCAGATCCTATAATTGCTTGCTTTTTCCCCTGCAGAACAATAAAAACCATTGGTCTATAAAAACAATATTGCAAATCTGTTGGAGCATTGCGTCTTGAATATTTAAAACCGCTAATGTTTGAAGAATATAACCCAGAATTTGATACTAAATTCATTAGATTATTTTTTAACTCATTAATTTTATTTTCCATTTTAAAATATCTAATGTGTCTATTTATAAACTATATAATTTTTTTTAAATGTCAATGATAGAATTAGGCAATATTTTGATAGGATTGTATATATTATTTTATAATTTTTATGATATTTATTAAATTGGACATTATCAACTAATAAAAGGAGTGAAACATGAAAGTTTTATTATTTAATGGATCCCCACACAAGGAAGGCTGCACCTTTACAGCTTTAAGCGAAGTTGCAAAATCTTTAAATAACGAAGGAATTGATACGGACATTTTTTATCCCGGTCTTGATATTAGGCCTTGCATGGCATGCCGTGCCTGTGCTAAATTAAAAAAGTGTGTTATAAATGATAAAGTCAACGAATTTCTAGATTATGCAGAAGGATTTGACGGTTTTGTAATTGGTTCACCAGTTCATTATGCTTCTGCCAGTGGACTAGCTACATCATTTTTAGACAGGGCATTTTTTGCCGCTTTTTTAGGCGGAAGAGACACTATTTTTCGCGGCAAGCCCGGGGCAAGCGTTGTTTCATGCAGAAGAGCGGGTTCAACCTTCACTTTTGACCAACTAAACAAATATTTTACCATAAGCGAAATGCCGATTATTTCAGGTAGATATTGGAATATGGTTCATGGACATACGCCTGATGAAGTAAGACAAGATCTGGAAGGCATGCAAAATATGAGAATTTTAGGCAAAAATATGGCATACTTTTTAAAGTGCCAAGAAGCGGGAAAGAAAGCGGGGATATATCATCCAGAACAGGAAGAGATTATATTTACTAATTTCATAAGATGAAATATGAGATATCGCAAAATTGGAAATTTAGAGGTGTCTGCCGTTGGTTTAGGCTGCATGGGCATGAGCCATGCCTATGGAGAGCCGTCAGACAAAAAAGAAATGATTGAATTGTTGTCAAAGGCTGTTGATATTGGCTATACATTTTTTGATACAGCTGAAATCTATGGCACGGCGGATAATCCGCATGATAATGAAGAAATTTTAGGCGAAGGATTGAAGAAATATCGCAGCAAAGTAGTCATAGCTACAAAGTTTGGAATTACTTTTGATAAAACGAGCAAAAAAGTTCCATATCCTTTAATACCAGATTCTCGCCCGGAGAAAATTATACAATCTGTAGAAGGTTCTTTAAAACGTTTGCAGACAGACCATATTGATTTATACTATCAGCATCGCAACGATCCAAATGTTCCAATAGAAGATGTTGCTGATGTAATGCAAAAATTAATTGATGAGGGAAAAATTTTACATTGGGGGTTGTCTGAGGCCAATGAGGAAAATATACGCCGTGCCCATAAAGTTTGCCCTTTAACCGCAATTCAAAATCGTTATAGCATGATGTATCGCGATTATGAGTCTTTATTTCCTGTATTGGAGGAACTAAATATTGGCTTTGTTCCATTTTCTCCATTGGCAAATGGGCTTTTGTCTGGAAAATACAATAAGGACAGCGTATTTAATGAAAAAGGAGACTACAGGGCTGTTATGCCGCAGTTTAAACCTGATGCCTATGATAAAAATAAAGAGCTTTTAGAACTTATAGAAAATTTAGCGAAAGAAAAAAATGCTACTCCAGCACAGATTTCGCTTGCTTGGATGATATGCAAAAAGCCATGGATTTCTCCAATTCCAGGCACACGCAAACTAAATCGTTTAATTGAGAATGCGGGATCTGCTGATATTGTCCTGTCTGCTGAAGAAATTAGGCATATAGACGATGCATTAGATAAAATGTCTATGTCAGAAGTTTATGGCAGAATTCTTAAATATTTTTATTGCTTTATTTAAGTTTGCTAATTTTTTATATAATTTTTATCTAATTTGCTTAAAATGTTGTTTTTTATACTTTTTTAGTCTTTTTCTCCATTTATTTTTTTCATATCTGTGTTCGTTGTTATTTTTAAGCGTATTTATCTCTTTATTAATATTTTCTGTTTGAGAAAATATATATTGGCTATCCGAATAATCTTTTTCTTTTAAGTTACTAGTAGCTGCGTACATTTTATTTGTAAGTTGCGTTATTCTTTCTTGATATTCTTTAAATATTTCTAAATTATTATTCATATTATTAACAATTGACAAATATAAAGATATCTCTTCATATTTCATTGTTTTTATAGCATTATTTGCAATTGTAAATATTTCATCTTTGTAATTTTTAAAGCAATTTATATTTTTTATTAAACCTATTATTGTTAAAGGTTTGGCTTCATAGTTTTTAATAAAATCTATAGCTAATTCTGCAATTTTATTTTCGTATCCTTCAAAATTGCTTGCATTTTCAACTAATGCATCAATAAAAAATGATTCACATTGTTTGTTTTCTTGAATTAATTGACTTATTATGCTTGAGTTTGAGCTAGTTGATTGCTGTTCTGCAAAGTTTTCATATAGATCTTCTAATATTTCTATAGCTTTTTGTTTTATAGTGGCATATCCTTCAGTTGATAGAAAATCCATATTTTTAACTAAAGATTTTGTGAGATAAAGTTCATATTGATATGAAATTGAATTATTGTTTATTTGTTTTACCAATAAGTCTAATAGTTTTTCTTTAACATTTGATTTTTCCATATTTGTATTTTCTGTGAATGTAGATAATATTACATTATTGATCTCTTCAGTGTTTTTTTGATTCTCGCTTTTGAACATACATTCATTTAATGTTGATATCACTTCGTCAATTAAATATTCTTTGTGGCATATTTCAATATTGTCCAGTATTCCTTTTGTTAAGCGTTTTATATAATTTTCTTCTTTTTTATAATAACGAATTGCTTTAAGCGCTAGGCAAAATATTTCACTCACTAAATTAGATAGTTGAGGGTTTTGACTTTCATAAGGATCTTGTGATTCGCTAAAACGAAAATATCCAATGTTTGAAATTAATTCTATTGTAATTAGTTTTTTAAAATTCCTATTACGGCTTTTATAAAAAGTTTCAATTGCAGTCATGTAAATATTATAAAAGTCTTTTGTAAAGTTTTCTATATTTTGAACAACTAAAAATATTAAAGCTTCTTTAATTTGAGTATTATCTACTTTTTTTATTAAATTCAGTATTGAATATTTTATATCATCACTACAATTCTGATAATAGTAAATATTTTTTATTATTTCACGTGTTGTATCTATTATTGTTTTAATGTTTTTTGACTCTATTATTAAAGATTGTATGGCGTTAATTCTTTTATATTTTTCTAAACTATTGATATATTCAATCTTTTTTATTATTTGATCGCTTTCCATTGCTTGTTTTTTATTGATATTTTTTGTATTATATTATAAAAAATAAGCAATGTCAATAATGTTTAAAACTTATTTTTGTTAAAAATTTTTAGCACCAACTTTGAAATATATATAACCTGTAATAATTGTCATTACGGCAGAAATACATAGCAATACTTCCCCTATAGTTTGAATTATTCCTTCAAGGTTAATTCTTATAAAGTCTTCAGCCTCAACTATGTCCATTATTTCATTGTAAACAAACTCTGATCCATTTCCAGCTAGTAGTAATGAAGTTATTGCAACCATTTGAATTGCAGTTTTCCATTTTGCTAGTCTTGTGACTGGCACTCCAACATTTAGAGTCGCTAAAAACTCTCTAAGTCCTGAAACCATAATTTCTCTGCATATTATAATAATTGCTGGTATAACAATTAATAGGTTTTGGTTTGAAAAATTTACTAACATTATTAGAGAAACTGCAACTAATAGCTTATCTGCAATTGGATCCAAACATCTCCCAAAGTTTGATTGTGCTTTTAAGGCTCTTGCTAAGTATCCATCAAAAAAATCTGTGATACTTGCACCCAAAAATAATGATGCAACTATAATATTTGTGATTTGTGATGGCACATAGAAAGAATAAATTATTATTGGAATTAATATTATTCTAATTACAGTTAGAAAATTTGGAATTTTATTTTTTAACATATTTTTTAATTGCACATTATACTATATTTAAAATATATTATGAATATTATATTGCAAGAAAAAAATAAAGATTCCTTTGATAAAATTCTAAAATTAATCGGAAAATGTTTGGCTATTTAATAAAAGTTGTTATGTTAAAAAAAATAATAAAATATTTTAATATGCCGGTTAATCTTTATGTATTGAGACATGGACAAACATTTGGTAATGTTGATAATTTAATAATTGGAAATAGAGATTCTGAATTGACAGATTTAGGCAAGAAACAAGCTAGAGATACAGCTGAAACTCTGAACAATATTTTTAATATGGAAAATTTATCAGCTGATGCTATAATTAGCAGCCCAATAAGTAGAGCTATTAATACAGCAAAAATTATTGCTGATAAGTTTAATTATGATATTAATGATATTGAAGTTCTTGAAGGATTGGATGAATTTGATACCGGTGCTTTTTCATTAAAATCAAGGGAAGAAGCAAAAAATAATAAAAATTTAGGCGATTTTGATAAGCTTGTGAAAAATAGAGAATATAGATGCCCTGAATCTAATGAAAGTATAAAAGATTGTGGTATTAGGTTTGATAATTGTCTTAAAAATATATGTCGTCACCTTGAAGATAATAATAAAAAAAATGCTATCGTGGTAGCTCATAGTTTTGTTATGGAACAACTTTTAATTTTAAAAAATGCTAAAAATAAAAGTCCTTTTAAAAATTGTGAGATAATGAAAATTAGCTATGATAAAAATAAAAGAGATATATCTATTGAAGGTAGAATAGTCTAGCTGCTTTAAAAGAATTTTATTTTATTGGAATGTTGACAATATTATTTCTATAGTTATTATTTTATTAGAATAAAATTTTTAGTTTATGAGATATAAAATAACTATTGAATATGATGGCACCGATTATTCTGGTTGGCAAAAGCAGGATGGAAAAATAACAATTCAAGAGACACTTGAAGATGTAATTAGAATTATGATGCATGAAGATGTTGAAGTTTATGGCAGTGGCAGGACTGATGCTGGTGTGCATGCCTTAGGGCAGGTTGCGCATTTTGATCTATCTAAAGAAATTGATCCATTCAGGTTAATGTCTGGAATTAATTACCATCTTAGGGTTAAATACATGTCAAGAATTGACTATAATTATGAACTAAGAAATAAAAATATTCAAGATATTGCAATTATAAATTGTGAAACAGTCAATGAAGATTTTCATGCAAGATTTTCTGCCAAGAAGAGATTTTATAGATATAGAATATTAAATAGACGACAACCAACTGCTCTTGATAATAATAGAGTTTGGCAAATTTTTAGAGAATTGAATTTAGATAAAATGAATGAAGCTTTGCAATTTTTTATTGGAAAACGTGATTGGAGTAGTTTTAGGGATAGTGAATGTCAGGCTAAAAGCCCAATAAAAACAATAGATAAATCCACTCTTTCTAAAATTGGTGATGAAATAATATTTGAAATAGAAGCAAAGTCTTTTTTGCACCATATGGTACGTAATATAGTTGGGACTTTAGTTGATATTGGTTTAGAAAAAACTACAATAGAACAGTTAAAAGAAATAATAGACGCAAAAGATAGGACAAAAGCTGGACCAACAGCACCAGCTCAGGGGTTATATTTTGTAAAAACAGAATATTAATTTTAAAAATTTACAACTTTAAGTATATTTTTATTGACTTATTTAATATTATGATACAATATTAAAATACTTGTTTAGGCAAATATTAATAAAAATAAAGGTGAGCTTATGCTAGAATTAATGCAAAGATTAATCGCTTTTAAATATTCTTGTAAATTAAATCATTGGGGAACTGATGAATATGCTAAACATCTTCTTTTTGATAGACTTCAAGAAGACATAGATGATTTTGTAGATAATATAGCTGAAGAATATTTTATGGCAAACAATAAGAAGGCAGACTTGAAGGCTAGTGTATTGAGTGAGGATTTTATAAATCCAAATTTAGTAAAATCTGCTCAAGATATTAACGCTTATATTGAAAAAATAATAAATAATGAAAAATTCTCTCAAGGTATTTTGTCATTACTTGGAAATATAGCTGAAGCTTTTGATGAAAAATTGGCGTTGCTAACTTTAAAGTAAGAAAACCTTGACATAGTTTTCATTGAATAAACCATTACAATAGTAATGGTTTATTTTATGCTTAGAAAGCGTCAGCCTAAATTTATACTTAAAAATTTTTATATTTGAATTTTTAACATTTTGACTTTATTTAAACTTAT
Organism: uncultured Rickettsiales bacterium; assembly: GCA_944392625.1. GTDB lineage: Bacteria > Pseudomonadota > Alphaproteobacteria > Rickettsiales > UBA1997 > CALXSC01. Next base: position 3,724 of record CALXXG010000172.1, on the reverse strand, counting down.
GATTTAACTTACTTAAATAAATATATTGTTGAAAAATAACGCTTGATTGCATGCAAAATAAAATTTTTTTTGCTTGACAATAATTGAGTATTTAAAAAAATTAGCCTTATTTTTTGTCAAGAATATTTTTTGAGTTTTTTATAAATTTTATTCTTTACTTATTAAAAAATAGTTTAATAATTTAGGGGGGAGAGTTCGGGAAAACTAAAAAATTTTTAGGGAGAATATTGGTCATTATATGATACTATAATGATTATTTTTATTAATGTATTTTTAAAAAGAAAGTGTTAGAAAGTGTAGAGAGTGGTAATTGGTTGAATATAAGACAACTTTTTCAAAGTGAGTTTGGAAATGAAATTTATACGAGTTGGTTGTCTAAATTAAATTTTGTTTCCTATGAAAATTTTGAATTAGTTATGTCTGTTGAGACAAACTTTATTAAAGAGTGGATTACCAAAGAATTTTTAAATGGTAAAAAGAGAAAAATTGATGGTGAATATGTCTGGATTAAAAAGGGCATAAAACAGTTGTTGGCAGAGAGATTTAATATAAAGTCTGTAGAAATAATTGTTGATAAAACTGTTAAGTCTGAAGTCGTGTCCTATGCTGAAAATAATGCTAATAATGTGGTTAGTATTTCTGAACACAATAATGTTTATACTATTGGAACGGAGTTAAATTCTTTATACACTTTTGACAATTATATTGTTGGTGATTCTAATAAATTGGCATATTCTGTTGCAAGATCTCTTATAGAAAATCAAGATTTAGGTTTTGATGTAAATCCATTATTTTTATATAGTGAAGTTGGATTGGGAAAAACTCATTTGATGCAGGCTATGGCTTGGGAATTTAAGGAAAAATATAAAAATAAAAATGTGGTTTATTTGTCAGCAGAAAAATTTATGTATTTATTTGTACAATCACTGCAAAATAAAGATATAAATACCTTTAAAGATAAATTTAGAAATATAGATATTTTGCTTGTGGATGATATTCAATTTATAGCTGGAAAAGATGGAACACAAAAGGAGTTTTTCTATACATTTAATGCATTGTTGAGTGATAATAAAAAAATCATAATGGCTTGCAATAAATCTCCTGACAGTATGGAGAATATTGATAATCAATTAAAATCAAGAATGTCATCTGGAATCGTTGTTGATATTTTAAGACCTGATTATGATATGAGGTTTAGATTAGCCAAGAAAAAAGCGGAAGTTTTAGGCTTGAATTGTGGTGATGAAATTTTTGAATATATAGCAGAAAATATAAAAACAACAAATAGAGATATTGAAGGGGCTATAAAAAAATTATTAATTCATCAAAAATTTATTAATCAAAATATAACTATTGATACGGTTAACAAGGTCTTGAAGGATACAATTTTAGCCAATAAAAAAGTAATTACAAGTGACTTGATTCAACAAAAAGTTGCAGATTATTTTAAAATTACTAAATTAGATCTGCTTTCTGAAAAAAGAGATAGGAAATTTTCATTACCAAGGCAAATAGCTTTTTATTTAGCTAAAAAACTAACTAATAAAAGTTTTCCTGAGATTGGTAGAGAATTTGGAAATAAAAATCATGCTACTGTAATTTTTGCTTGCAATAAAATAAATAATGAATTAAATACAAACTTAGAAATAAATGAGGCAGTTAGTAAAATTGAAAAATTATTTAAGTAGCCATGACTGTTGAAGACTTAAAAAAGTATAATAAAAATGAATGTAGGAGCAGCATATTATCATCTATTATATTTGGTAGACTGTTTTTATTAAAGCGTCCGTTTTTTACAAAATATTTTAACTTATTCACATTTTCATTATTGTTTTTAGTCTTAATTTGTTTAGTCTTTTGTCCTATTGCAGAGTATATTTCTACTATTTTATATAATCTCGCATTATTTATTTTTTATTCTTTTATTTTATATTGTATTATATATTTTATATTTAAAGGTATTGAAGCACTATATCCAAAGGTTTCAGCTGTCGATTTTCGTGATTTAAAAAACCCTTATATATTTCTTTCTATTTTTATAATATTATTTAATTATTTCTATTTTATAGCCCATAGGATTGGAAGTGAACAACTTTTGCTTTCATATTATATGTACTTTAATTTTTTTACTTTTATAAATATGATTACTACAATACTAATTATATTTATACAAATATTAAAGTATTTCATTATAATTGTTGCTCTCAACTATCTATTGAATAAAATTATACCAATGATTCCAATATTTTCAAATAGAGTTTTATTTATTTTGAATCTTTCATTATTTATAGTCGTATATTTGGCAAAATTTTCAAGTAAATATTATCATAATTTTAAAATGGATATTATTGATTTATGCCAGGATTCATTAAAGACGCTTCTTGTCTTACTGATAACAAATGCTATAGTGATATTGTCATTTATTATTTACGATATTTCATTTAGATTATATAAATTTTTTAATAGAAAAATTATTGAAAAACATGTTAGATGCATTGAAAACGATGTGCCAATACAGGACAATAGAATTTTATACAGCTTAGTTTATAATTCAAAAATAGTTAGAATACTTTTAATTATTCTATTAGCTCTGATTATTATAAAATTTCTTATAATATATTGTTTTTAGCATTGATAATAAAAAATGAGTATTTATAATTAAATGTGACTATGTGGGGTAGTCATATTAAGGCTATGTGGGGTAGTCTTTTAATAAAATTAGGAGCAAATATGAAAATATGTATTATAGGAACAGGCTATATCGGGTTAACAGAAGGCTTGTGTTTTGCAGATTTAGGACATAATGTAGTTTGTTTTGATATAGTTAAAGATAAAATAGAAAAATTGAAAAATGGTATTCCAACAATCTATGAAGATGGTTTGGAAGATATGCTAAAGAGAAATTTAGAAAATAAAAAAATTAAATTTACAGCGGATATAAAGGAGGCGCTGAATGATGTTGAGGTTGTATTTATTTGTGTAAATACGCCGGAAAGCCATAAGGATGGCTCTGCAGATTTAACAGCTTTAATGGAATCAACTAAAATGGTTGCTGAAAATATGGATACAAATAATAGGTTTGTTTTGGTAATAAGGTCTACAGTGCCCGTTGGAACAAATAAAATTGTAAAGGAACATGTAATAAAAACTAATGGAAAATTACAATTTTTTATGGCGTCAAACCCTGAATTTTCAAGACAAGGTAGTGCTATAAAAGATTTTTTAAATCCTGATAGAATTATTGTTGGTGTTGATAACGAATATTCCAAGAGTATAATGGAAAGTGTATATAAACCATTGACGGATAAGGGGGCACCTATATTGTTTACGTCAATAGAAACTGCTGAACTAATAAAATATGCTTCAAATGCCTTTTTAGCAACTAAAATAGCTTTTATAAACGAAATTGCTGATATATGTGAAAAAACAGGCGCAAATGTTGAAGAAGTAGCTAAAGCTATGGGTATGGATAAAAGAATTAGTCCATATTTTTTGCAGGCGGGACCGGGCATAGGTGGATCATGCTTTCCAAAAGATTCAATAGCATTAGTTCAAATTGGCAAAAAACTTGGGCTTGAAATGGAATTAATGCTGGCCTCGGTTGAATCAAATAAAAAAAGAAAAAAGCGAATGGCCGAAAAAATAATTGAGTATTCGGATATTCCTTTAAGAAAGAAACATATTGCCTTACTTGGCTTAACTTTTAAAGCTAATACAGATGATA
>CALXXG010000171.1 GCA_944392625.1 uncultured Rickettsiales bacterium | reverse complement strand
CAAAGGAAAAAGACTAAGGCCGTTGTTGGTTATGGAAACAGCAAAAATTTTTGGCAACTACGCCAATATGAACGATGTAATAACTGTTGCTGCAGCTGTAGAGATGATACACATCTTTTCTCTAATACACGATGATTTGCCCGCAATGGATAATGATGACTATAGAAGAGGCGAATTAACTTGCCACAAAAAGTTTACAGAATATGATGCAATACTGGCCGGTGATAGTTTAATTCCATTAGCTTTTGAAACGATTTTAACTAAAACTAAAAGCTTAACAGATAACGAAAAATGTAAAATTATTTTAGCAATTTCAAAAGCAATTGGCTATAAAGGCATGTGTTTGGGACAATCTTTAGATATTGCGTTTGAAAGGTCAAATAAAGCAAAAGCTTCATCAGAAGCTGAAGCCATAAATATCTATAAAACTGGATATTTATTTAAAGCATGTATTGAAATTGGCTGTATTTTGGGTAAGGCCAACATTGAGGATACAAATAGTCTTATAGAATATTCATTAAATTTTGGAAAAGCTTTTCAGCTTATGGATGATTTAGAAGACGAAGAAATACAAAAAGAAGATGTAGAAGAAGTTAAGAAAAAAATAGTTGAATTAGTAAATAACTGCAATGAAATTCTTAACAGGTTAAAAAATAAAAATGAAAGAAGCCTTAATGTTTTGCGACTTCTTTCTGATTTTTGTTTAAAAAATAATTGATAGCGTTATGACAACATATTAATAGAATTTGAACCGCTTATTGTATAGTTATTTTCTGATTTTGATGTCGTACCATTATTTAATATTTTTTTAACAATATCGTGTTCGCTATTTGAATTGGTCTTGTTGTTATGTTGCTGTAGCTTATATTCCATCGCGGATATTATTTTATCTCTAAAATCTACACCATTAACCTTTAATGTTTTTAATGATTTTAAATCGTCTATAACTTTAGCATAGTTGTTGTATACTAGACTGCTATCTGTATCTTCACTATCAAATAATCTTGTTTGATCAGCACCTTCTATTGTTAATGGTATAACAGAATTGGCTAAAAGTTCCGGAGATAAATCTTGTCCGTTTTCGTCTTTTGATTTAAAATTACCTAAACTATCTAGATGTAGTTCTAAATATTCTCCACTGGCCATTCTTAGCCTTATTGCATTATTTTCATTTAAACCCATTGTGGTTATTGATATATTTTTAGCTGCATTGCTTAAGTTTGTTAAACGTCCAAGCCAATCCCTTCTTTCAATTTTGTAACCGTTGAAAGATGAAGCTTGCTGTGGATTCTCGTATGCTTTTTTAATTTGTTCATTCATCTGTTCAGCATCAAGAGATATTTTTGCTACTTCTTTTTTTGATTCTTCTATATCTTTTTTTAAGTCTTCATCTTTTTCTGGAATCTGAACTTCAAGTTCGCCTAATCTTTTTATAATATGTTTAATTGATCTTTGAACTTCCATAACTGGACCGTCTCCAGCTCCATCTTTTTGCAGCTGCTGCAATTTTTCCTTATTCTTTAATAAAAGTGTTTTTAAATTCAAAATTTCAGATTGATTTTCTAATTGTCCCATTAAAGTTTCATATTCTTCATGCAACTGTACATCCTGAAAGCAGAAGAACAGGTTAGAGTGATTCGCTTTTTTATCTGAAAAATTATTAAATATAGTTTTTGCCGGAGTCAGCATTTCAACAGATGTTACAACTGTACATTTTACATGCTCTCTTGCCTTGCCTTTATTCTTATTATTTGGAACAATTTCTGCATTTAAAAGTATAGCATCATTTTCTGGCGCCGCATTTAAATTTGTATTATTATATGGTTCTGGACTTTGTTCAAGCGGATCGTTTTGAGTTTTTTGCAAAGCATTTTTTTGCATAACATTTTTTATAGCAAGCTTTTTTGGTTTTTGCTCTGTTTTTTGCTGTACCTTGGCTATAGTTAAAGCAGCTCCTTGATTGCTGTCGGATTTTTTAGGTTTTATCTCCTTTGAATTTAATAAATGTGATTGATTATTAAGGTTTTGTGCCTGTTTCTCTAATTCATTTTTTGTCTCTTGTACTTTTTTTGTTTGCTGCTTGATATTTTTTACTCTTATTGTACCATTATCCATAGCCATAATTTTTATTATTTATACTAAATAAATTATAATTCATATTACAAAATAGTCAAGATTTTAATGATAGTTTAAAAAATTTAATGGACAATTTAAAATCAATTATTAAACTTATAATTAGAGTTTTCTAAATATTTTTTTATGAGCAAACTAATTTTAATTGACGGCTATAGTTTTTTATTTAGGGCATTTTTTGCCATTAGAAATTTAACAAGAAGTGACGGCACTCCTGTTGGTGCTTTGTATGGGTTTAGTAGGATGCTTATGAAAATTATTACGGAGATAGACTATACCCATATTGCAGTTGTATTTGATACGGGTGAAAAAACTTTTAGAAACAATATATACGGTGAGTATAAAGCCAATAGACCGCCATGCCCTGAAGATTTAAAACCACAATTTCCATTGGTTAGAGAGCTGGTTAAGGTTCTAAATATAAAATCTTTGGAAAAAGTCGGCTATGAGGCGGATGATATAATCGCCACCTATTCAAAAAAAGCGGAAAAAGAAGGGCTTGATGTTATGATTGTATCATCAGACAAGGATTTGATGCAGTTAGTTGACGATAGAGTTCTTATGTATGATGGAATGAAGAACGAAATTATAGATTCTGAAAAAGTGAAGGAGAAGTGGGGTGTGGATCCAATTCACGTATTGGATGTATTAAGCCTTACAGGAGACGCATCAGACAACGTTCCAGGCGTTCCCGGCATCGGTCCAAAAACAGCTGCAGAATTAATTAACAAATATGGAAATCTAGACAATTTAATAGCGAATATCAAAGAAATAAAACAAGTAAAAAGAAGAGAAACTTTAGAAAATAATATTGAAAATATCAAACTGTCTAAAAAGCTGATCACGCTTGATAAAAATGTCCCTTTAAATGAGACTATTGACGACTTGGCTTTTAAACAATACGACTATAAAGAATTGCTAAACTTTTTAACAGAACAGGAATTTAACTCAATGGTAAGAGGTTTAAAACAAGCTTTTCAAACTGTTGAGCCATCTCTATTGGATATTGCAGAACCCAAAGAAAACAAGTCAAAAGAAACAAATGAATTAGTTGAAAATTCTTATAGGGAAATAAAAACAGTAAAAGAATTACAGGAAACTTTAAAAAAGTTTGAAGGAAAAAACAAATTTTATTTTAATATCTTTACAGAAAAACAGGATTATAGATCCAACATTATGTCTATGACATTCTCCAATGAAGACAAACTTATATATTTTTTAAAAATTTCAGATAAAGATATTGATTTATTCTCTTCAAACGATGCCTCTCTAACCTTTAAAGAGGTGGTTGGATATTTTAAAAATATTTTTGAAAATGATTCAATTTTAAAGATAGGATATGACATAAAAAAACACATTAAGATTTTATATCCCTATAATATTTCAATCAACAATTTTGAAGATATTGATGTTATAAACTATATTCTAAACGCCGGCTTGCATGACAGTCTTTTATCAAGCATAATTGAACATAATTTAAAAAATGAAGAGACTCTTTTGTCAAATAACGAGTATAAAAAACTATCAATTGAAGAAGAAATTGAAATCATAAGAAATATTGAAAAAGACAAAAAAATAGACAACATAAAAAATATTCTATTTGAAGTTTCATGCTTTATAGTAGAGTCAATAAAACCTTTATATTTCAAGCTTAAAGAGGGACTTGTGAGACAAAATTTAGTGTCTGTCTATGAAACGATAGAAAAGCCAATGACAAAAATATTGGCAAGCATGGAGATTGAAGGCATAAAAATTGACGTAAAAAGATTGAGAGATTTGTCAAATGAATTTCAAAGCTATATTGACACTTTATCAAAAGAAATATATGAAATAGCTGGTGAAGAATTTAATATAGGTTCTCCAAAACAATTGTCTGAAATTTTATTCAATAAATTAAAATTAAAGCCTATAAAAAAGTCATCAAAAAGCGGCAATTTCTCAACTGGAGTTGAAATATTGGAAGAATTAGCTTCTCAAGGTTGCGAAATATGTGATAAAATTTTAATGTGGAGGAGATATACAAAACTCAAAAATACATATGCTGATGTTTTGCCTACAATGATTGACAACAATAGCAGAATCCACACGACCTATTCAAATACGTATGTCGTAAGCGGCAGATTAAGTTCTTCAAACCCCAACCTGCAGAATATTCCAATAAAGACCGAAGCAGGTTCTAAAATTAGGTCTGCATTTGTTGCAAAAGATGGCTGCAAACTTGTATCCGCAGACTATAAGCAGGCGGAACTAAGAATAATGGCAAACTATCAGAATGTTGAAAAGCTAAAAGAATTTTTTAAACAGGGCAAAGATATACATAAAACAACAGCCAGCAAGGTATTTAAAGTTTCTGAAGAAGAAGTCAGCCATGAAATGAGATCCATTGCCAAGGCAATAAATTTTAGCATAATTTACGGCACAAGTTCCTATGGCTTAGCAAAAAGAACAAAATCAAGCAACGTTGAGGCTAAAGAATATTTAGACAATTATTTTGCAACCTATCCGGAAATACAAAACTACATTAAAGATATAAAAGATTTTGTAGCAAGAAATAACTATGTAAAAACAATGTTTGGCAGAAAAATAAATATTAATATTGCGCATGCAAAACCTATAATGAAGGGCAATCTTGAAAGATTGGCAATTAATGCACCGATTCAAGGAACCGCTGCTGATATAATAAAAAAAGCCATGATTACTCTATATGACAGGCTTAAAAACTTTAAGTCAAAAATGATTTTGCAGATACACGATGAGTTAGTTTTAGAATGTCCGGAAGACGAAATTGAAAAAGTTTCGCAAATACTAAAGGATACAATGGAAAACGTTGTTGATTGGGATGTTAAATTGGAAGTTGATGTTGGCATTGGTAATAATTTAGAGGAAATGTAATTATATGTTTGATAACTTTAGAGATAGACTATTTTTAAGGAAAATCGCAAAAAAGTTTAGAAAACCGCTAAGAAAACTCTATTCTAGAAAAATGACAAAATACAACTTAAAAATAGTTAAGATAATTTATAAAAACCTAGCAAGGAGATATGGCATGCCTGTGAAGGATGTGTATAATTGCCTACCACTAACAGTAGAAATAGATAAAGATATGGAAATGGCATACGGACTTTGCCAAGCCGGACCTGTTACAATAAAAAGATGGTTTAGAAAGCCTAAAAAATTTAGAAAAGCCACAATATTTTTAAACGGCAAAGATGTTACAACAACAACATTTATACATGAGTTTGGACATTATTTGAGATTTTTAATAGCTCAAGTTGCAATGCATAAAAATAAAAAAGCAATTGAAGATTTTAGAAATATAGTTGATTTAGTTAGAAGCCGTGCAGATGCCTATAAAAATGCCAATGATAACTTTTTTACTAGAGGTGCTTTTACAACCGATGAGGAGGAAAATTTTGCAAAGAGTTGGGAACAATACATGAAAGATGGAATAGCTCCGGACAAAAAACACAAAAAACTATTCAATGATTTTAGAAAACTTATTTTTGATGATATGCATAAAAGAAGTGAAAGAAAAAAATACGAATTTTATGAAGATCTAGAAGTCAAAATCACACCGGAAAGAAAAAAATTCTTTGACGAATTAATTATTGGCAAAAGATTAAAAAAAGAAAGTTTAATCATAAGAATATTGGAGATATATATTTACGTTGCAATTATTTTGATTATTGCAAAACTTGTGAGCGAATATATTTTTCATATGAAATTATTTTAATTTTTTTCTTTTTATTTACTTTTAAAAAACTATTTTGTATAATTGTTTTGGTTAATAATAATAGCAAAAATGTCTAAAAATATAGTTATTGCGAAAATTCTAACGTCGCATGGAGTAAAGGGGTTTGTAAAGTTGGAAAGCTATATGGAAAAACCAAAAGATATTTTTAATTATTATGATAAACTGTTTGATATAAATGGCAAACAATTTAAAATAAAATTTATCGGGACAGTAAGAGATAACGTTTTTATTGCAAAAGTTGAAGGCATAGATAGTGTTGAATGTGCAAGAAGCTATAGAAACACTGAATTATATATGGATATAAATTTATTGCCAGAAACTAGTGAAGATGAATTTTATTACAATGAATTAATTGGACTTAAAGCTAAAAGTCTTGATGGCAAATATGAAGGAATCATTATTAATGTTGACGATTATGGCGCGGGAGTGGTTATTGAGATAAAGTGGAATGGTGAAAAAATGGAGGAAATACTTCCTTTTACGTATGATTATTTTAAAGAAGTAAATTTAGATGATGGTATTATAATTGTTGACAGACCAAACTACATATAAGAGGTATAAAATGCATGATAATGAAAATAACAACTATGGTATAACCAAAAGTTTAGTTGAGAGAATTAAGAATGCTCTTGACATGAATTTAAAAACTCAAGTTAAAAAAATATTTTCTAGCTTGCATCCGGCAGATCAGGCTGAATTGATTTACAATTTAGATAAGGATGAACGAAAAAAAATAATGGATGTGTTAAGAGGCGATGTTGATCCTGAATTACTGGTTGAACTTGAAGGTGATATAAGGCATGAAATTATAAGTTATTTAGATAAAGATATTCTTGCAACATTGCTTAGTAGACTTGATACTGATGATGCTGTTGATGTTTTAGAAGACTTTAAGGATGAATTAACTCGTGACACTATTGATTCTATTAAATCAAATGAAAAAAGGGAAGATATTGAAGAGGCTTTATCATATCCTGAAGATAGTGTTGGAAGAATTATGGATCAGGATAATTTTATTGCTGTGCCAAAAGATTGGGAAATTAGCGAGCTAATGAAATATCTGAAAAAAAACAGAAATGTTCCGTCTGAATTTTCCAATATAGTTGTTGTTGACGAATATTTTAGACCCGTATCTACAGCTTCAATTGGGAGCATACTTACTGCAGATGCAAATGCTAAAATATCAAGTATTATGAGAGACCCTGAAAATTTAAAAATGGTAAATGCGGATGTGGATCAATCCGAGGCTGCCAGTCTCTTTATAAAATACAATCTTAAATTTATGCCCGTGATTAATTATAATGGCGTTTTGGTTGGCATAGTAAACTCAAGTGATATTATGCACGTCATTGATGAAGAAAACAAAGAAGATATGATGTTATTGGCTCAAACTAATGCAGACGACACAATACACACTAGCATTTTTGATTCTGTTAAGAAAAGACTGCCTTGGCTATTTGGTTCAATATTCACAGCAAGTTTTAGTACATTGGTTATTAACTACTTTTCTTCAACCATTCAAAAAATGGTTATACTTTCTGCAATTATGCCATTGGTTGCAAATCTGTCAGGTGTTTCTGGAAATCAAACATTGGCGATTTTAATAGGAAACCTTAGTAAAAATGAAAAATTAGGCGGAAGTTTTAAAATTATTTTAAGAGAGTCTTTTGTGGGACTTTTTGATGGAATAGTCTTGTCTACTGTTGCTGCTACAATTTTGTATTTTTGGAAGGGCGACCTTAAACTTTCTATAATTTTTGGATTGACAATTATAATTTCTCAAATACTTTCATGCTTTATAGGAAGTTTTGTGCCATTGGCTATTAAGAAATTAAAGTTAGACCCTGCAGTTGGTTCAAGTGCTTTTATTTCTGCTACACTTGATACATTGGCTTCTTTGCTTCTATTGGGTATGGCGACTGCTTTTTTAATAAACGCATAATAATAAAATGGACAATTTGATATAAATAAAAATTGTCCATTTCTATTACTAGTATTTTTAAAAATATTTATAAAATTTCTTGACACTTTTACAAAAAATATTATTTTTTTTATTGAATATAAAAAATAATATCTTTATGAAATTTAGAAAAATGCATGGCTGCGGCAATGATTATGTTGTCATAAATGGCTTTAAGGAAAATATTGATGATTTAACAACTGATAGAATAGCCTTTTTATGTACTCCACATTTTGGCGTTGGATCTGATGGGCTTTTAATTGCTTTACCATCAAAGGTTGCGGATTTTAGAATGCGAATGTTTAATGTTGACGGAACGGAAGCTGAAATGTGTGGAAACGGCATAAGATGTATTTCTAAGTTCGCTTTTGATGAAAAAATAATAAATAAAAAAACAGCAAAAATTGAAACTAAAGCTGGAATAAAGGCTGTAGAATTAATATTTAATGAGAATGGTTTTGTTGGTGTTAGAGTTAATATGGGCAAAGCAGAATTTTTTGAAAATCCGACAGAAGAATATGACTTAAATTGTGTATCTGTCGGAAATCCTCATGCAATTATGATAGTTGATGATGTAAAAAAATTTCCTGTTAGCGAATTGGGACCAAAAATTGAAAATCATAAATGTTTTCCTAATAAAACAAATGTAGAGTTTGTTGAAATAGTTAGCAAGGATGAAGTAAATTTAAGAGTTTGGGAAAGAGGCTGCGCTGAAACATTTGCCTGTGGAACAGGATCTTGTGCGACTGTTGCTGCCCTCAGAAAACTGGGGCTTGTAAATGATGTTTGTACTGTGAAACTTAAAGGCGGGAATTTAAAAATAGAAATTATCAATGATGAAATTTTTATGACAGGAAATGCTATTAGTGTATTTAATGGAGACATTGAATTACAATAATTAAAAGGAGTTTGTTATGACAATTTTTTCAAATAAAACAATATCCGCATCCTGCATTGATTT
>CALXXG010000170.1 GCA_944392625.1 uncultured Rickettsiales bacterium | reverse complement strand
GAAATATAATTTAATGTTGAACCATCTATATTCATTTGCCTATCTGATAAAATTTTTAACAATATTTTTTCTTTTGAATCGTCATTTAAATCTTTTATTGAAAAGTTAAATATATTGCTAAATCTTGATTTTAAATCTGGCAGTTTAAAATCAAATTCATTTAAATATTTTGTGCTTGTAATCAATAATATTGATTTTTTTTCAATTATTATGTTAATTAGATATAATAGATACTCCTCAGTAATATCTAAAGTTTCTATATCTTCTAAGATATATTTATCATTGTTTTTAATGACACTATGAAGATATTCTATATAATCGTTTTTAGTATATTTAAATATATCATAGTTTATAAATTTAGCGTTTTTAAATTTAGTCCAAATATTGCATATATAAGTTTTGCCACTACCTTTTGCTCCTGTTAAAAGGTATATATTATTGTTTAAAAAGAGTGATGATGTTATAAAATCAAATATATCTCTATTTCCATCATGCACTATAAAATTCCTTGCATCATATATATCTATATTTGTAGGAAATGAAAAGCTTAATTGCATATGCTATTAATTTTTGTTCAATAAAAATATAATGAATATCTAATATAAAATCAATAAAAATTATTAAAAATAAAATTAAAACTCTTGATTTTAAATCAATTGTTTTTTAATATTTTAGTTGAGTTAATAAAATAAGTTATTATGTTTTTTATAAATGAAGTATTTGCAACTGAGACAGCTATAAACGCAAGCGAACAAGTTCCACAATTTCAAAGTTTCACTGCGACTTTAGTTCCTTTAGTAATTTTTATTGCTATATTTTATTTTTTGCTAATAAGGCCGCAACAAAAAAGACAAAAGGAGCATGAAAAAGAGGTTGCTGGGTTAAAACCTAATGATAAAATTATAACAGCTGGTGGTATTTTTGGCGTTGTAAAGAAAGTTAAAGAAAAAACTTTAATAATAGAAATTGCAGATAATGTTGATATTGAAGTTTTGTCAGAAACTGTTAGCCTAGCAAAAGATTTTGATAAAGTTGATACAGTTGATAACTCTTTACAAAAAGAAAAGAAGACTGCCAAAAAATCTACAACAAAAAAAGAAAGCAAAACAAAATAGTTTATGAAAAAATTTATAACTCTATTTCTTTTAATAAGTTTAGCCGCATGTGCCACTAAAAGAACAGAAGTTCCTGACAGTTATGAAGAGGCAATGAGATATTTAAAAGTTGGAAATTATACTAAAGCAGCTGAGATGTTTGAGAGGTTAGAAGACAATCAGCCTTTTACAACAGAAGCAACAAATGGGTTGATTATGGCCTCATATTCTTACTATAAAGGAAAAGATTACGAAGATTCAATCAGAGTTATAAATTATTTCATTCAATCAAACCCTATCAATGAAAACATACCATATATGTATTATTTAAAAAGTCTAAACTATTTTGATAGGATAACTTCTATGGCAAGAGCAAGAGACATTATAGAAAACGCAGATGCAAGCTTAAAAGAATTAATCTATAAATTTCCAAATACAGAATATGCAGCTGATGCATCAACAAAACTCAAAAAAACAGAAACTTATTTATCTGGAAATGAGATGAGTATTGGAAACTATTACTTAAAAAGAAAAAATTATATAGGTGCTATAAATCATTATACAAAAGTGATAGATAACTATCCAAAATCTGATTTTGTTCCAGAAGCTTTATACAGATTAATTGAAATAAATACAATATTGGGTTTAAAATTTGAGGCTGTACAATACTATAAAGTTTTATCAGAGAATTTTAAAAATAGTAGATGGACAAAATATTCAACAAATATAATAAAAAATTATGAAAAATCTTAAGCTTTCATATTCTCTACTACTAATATTTTTATTTTTAAACAAAGCATTTTCTCAGGACATAAAATATACTTTAAGAAGATTTGACACTAATTATTATGAAAAAACTTACAATAATTCCATTAAATACGAATTAGAAAGACAAAACAAAAGATATTATGACATAGAATCCGTTCAAACAAAAAAGCCAGTAAAAAAAAGTAAAAAATATGAAGGATATTATAAAATTGGCAAACCATACACAGTTTTAGGACAAACTTACTATCCAAGAGAAGAACCTGACTACGAGGAAGTTGGCATGGCCTCATGGTATGGAAGTGATTTTCACAATAAACGTACAGCCAATGGTGAAAGATATAACATGAATGACTATACGGCTGCCCATAGAACTTTACCTATGCCATGTATGGTTAAAGTTACAAATTTAGAAAATGGAAAAAGTGTAAAAGTAAGAATAAACGACAGAGGGCCATTTGCCAAAAACAGAATTATAGATGTATCAAAAAAAGTTGCAAAAAAATTAGACTTTCATGAACAGGGTACGACAAAAGTAAAAGTTGAATATCTCAAAGAAGAGAGTGAAGAATTACTAAAAGAATACGGACTAAAATAGAGCAGGGCGAATATAAATTCATTAGTTCAACAAAGATTCAGTTTTTATAATTGACAACGCGGCATGGTTGTTGTTTTATGGTTCTAAGAGTAGGAAGCTAATAAATCAATTAACATTTTTTTACAGCTTACTATTATACATTATTTTTCATAAAATATAAGCAAACAAGAACTTGGTATTTGTAATACAAGTTATAGTACATAGAATTGAATGTTTTTATACTTGAAATTTATGCAAAAAAATGCAGTATCAAACGACCATAAATATCGGAAAGCAAGTGTATTATGTATAACATTATTGAAACACTTGTTTTCAAGCATATCCATAATACTACTAGCAGCACCTTTATGGCGCATGTGATCTGCTGTATGCGACACCATTACTTACTACCCATAAATGATTGCTTTGTTTATTTTACACTCTGGCAAACAATTGGCTACTCCATTTGATCGTCAGGCACTTTACCGGCAACAAGTTAAAATGATTCGGCAAACCGATTATTTCCATATTTTATGCCTTATTGGTGAAATTGTGCAAGCACATTTCCCTATGCCTTTGCATTTCAATTTTTAATTTCTTTATTTCACTCGGCTGACACTTTGGCAAACGTTCGCTTTCTTCATAAGCTACGCTATAGTAAACTTCGGTGGGTCGCAAGCTGCCATTGCAAGTAAACTTGCATGTTCCCCACCTTGTTTTCACTAGTGATTGCAAATGCCTTGCTTTGCAAGTTGTTTGTATCATATCGGCTTTGTGCTTGAGCGTTCACTTCGTTCACATCGCACTTCGCAGACCGACAGGCTAACAAACTGAAGCAAGCTTCGTTTGTTTCTGCTTTGTGCTTCATCTTCACTTGCTTCGCGAGTTCAGTTGGCACTTTGCCGAACAACAAGTTTGTGAT
>CALXXG010000169.1 GCA_944392625.1 uncultured Rickettsiales bacterium | reverse complement strand
TAAATTATTACTTAATGGTTTATAGGTTAAATAACATTCAACGCCATCAAAAGCTATATATTTTTGTAATTTTTTGAAACCACTTTTACTGGTTGCTTTTAAATTCGGCTCATTTTCTACAGCTATTTCTGATACCAATAAAATTTTATTATATTCTTGTTGATATTTTAATTTTATTTGATCTTCCAATAATTTTGCTAATTTTTTTGCAATACCTATACCTTGATAATCTGGGTGGATCATTGTTCCTTTAACTTCAAATATATATTCAATACCCTTTACTCCACTAGGATAATAATTAACTAAAGAATTTAAGTCTTTTGAAATACATTTTTTATCTTTTAAATTTGTAAAATCAACAGAAGTCTGACCAATAAGTTGACCATTGCAAAAAGCACCTATAGTTATTCCACTGGTCATATCACTGAGTTTTTTAAATGTGTTAAAATCTTTTTCAATTAAAAAACTTTCATTGCTTTTCGATTTTAATTCTTCAAATACTTTATTTTGCAATTCTAGAGAATCTGCTTCATTATTTTGTAACAACGTAAACGTAATTTCCTTAGAAACTGTTTTATCTTTATTACAAAATTTGCTTATATCTAAAGTTAAATCACTATCTTTATATATAAAATCTTCTTTATGAATTTGAATACCTAAATATGTTATAGGTTGTATATTTAATGTTAAAAAAATTTTTTTATTGTATTCATTATAAATATTGTCACACATAATAATACCCTGATTTTTAATAATATATAATAAAATGTATTTGCATAATTTTTATAAAGTATTTCTATAAATATTTAAAAAAGTTATTTTATAAAACCAAAATAATAATAAATAAAAATAATGTTTCAAAAAAATTTTAAACCTTTTAACATATATTTTATACTTATCTAATTGATTATCAAAAATTTTATCAAATATAATATAAAAATCAGATTGCGATTTTAAATTATATAAAAACAATAATTTTAAAAGTAAATAATAATTGGAAAAATTATTTTTATCTGGGATATTCTGTTTTGTTGGCAAAACAGCCCGAATAACTTTTAGTTGCTTTAAAGTATTTTTTACTTTTTAGCATATAATTAGATAAATTGTACATAGCAAACTAAAAAAATTAATATCATATCAATGATACTACATTTATTTTACAAACGCAAGAAAAAATTTAATTTATTATAATTATTTATGATATGGATGTCCACTTTGTAGAGTATAAACCCTATATAATTGTTCTATTAGCATAACTCTAACCATTAAATGAGGAAAAACCATCTTACCAAATGACAAGATAAAATCAGCTTCGTTTCTAACTTCTTGCGATAGCCCCTCTGCACCACCTATTATAAAATTTATATCATTAATTCCGTCATTTTGATAATTTACTATAATATTATAAAAGTCAATTGTGCTAATAATTTTGCCTCTTTCATCTAAAACTATTGTTTTTGAATTATTGCTACTACAATTTTGCATCAAAAGCTTTCCCTCTTCTTCCTTAAGTTTTTCGCCACTGTAGTTTTTTTTAAGTATCAATTCTTTTAGTTGTATATCAAAATTCATACGTTTTTTATATTCATAGAATAATTTTTCATATGACTCTTCCTTAAATTTCCCTATTGATATTATATTAAATTTCATTTTATTTATTTTGCCAAATATATTTAAAGATTACTATTAAATAAATTTATTAAAAATACCACCAATGTTATTTATTATTTAATAATTGAATTAAATTACCATTAATTTTTTCATCTACAATAACCTTTTCATTGTTTTTCATAATTTCCTCCATTGTTTCAATGTAAATTCTTTTTTTCGTTATATCTTTATTTAGTCTGTATTCTTCATAAATTTTATCAAATCTTGAAGTCTCACCATCAGCATTTGAAATTACTGCTTTCTTATACGCTTCTGCATTTTGAATTAAAGCTTCATCTTCTCCTCTGGCTTTAGGCATAATATCATTTTTATAAGCCTCAGCTTCGTTTATTTTTCTTTCTTTATCAGCTTTTGCAGTCTGAACATCTCTAAAAGCGTCAATCACTTCTTTTGGCGGATCAGCCCTTAATAATTGAACAGATAATATTTCTATTCCAGATTTATATGAGTTTAATATTTTTTGCAACAATTCTTTAGTTTCAATTTCAATTTCAGATTTTTTATCTGCCAAAACATCATCTATTTCTCTATTTGCTATAATTTCTCTCATAACGCTTTCCGTTGCACTTCTAAGAGTTGCTTGCGGATTTTTAATATTAAATAAATAATCTTTTATATCTCCAATTTTCCATTGTACTTCAAAATCAATATCCGCAATATTCTCATCACCAGTCAACATTAAACTTTCTTGATCTATTGTTTTTTTACCATTTGTCGAACTAGAAAACCCAAATTCTTCTTTATTTATCCTTGTTATGGCAACTTTTTGTAATTTACCAATTGGGTATGGAATATAAAAATGTAATCCCGGAGTAGTTGTTTCATAATATTTGCCAAAGTATGATACAACTGCATTTTCATCAGAATTTACTTTATAAATACCAGTTATTAACCATAGTGTAAACAATATTAAAAACCCTATAAAAACTGCATGTTTTATGTTATTGTTATTAGATTCTTTATTTTTCTTTTGAAAATTTGTAAATATAATTTTTGTCAGATCTTCAAATGATTTATTATTTTCATTGTTATTGTCTAAATTTTCGCTATTTTTTCGTTCATTATTATTACTTTTATTCTCATTTAAATCCCATGGGTTTTTCATTTTATAAAGTGTTTTTGACATATTAATAACAATAGTTGAATAATACTAAATGTCAATATTTAATAAATCTAATACAATAAAATACTTTATATAAAATCAATTGTTAGCTATTTTCCAATACAGAATTTAGAAAAAATATTATCTAATATTTCTTCTGAATTTATTTTTCCAGTTATTTTTCCAATACACTCGGCAGCCATTCTTATATTCTCAGCATTAATTTCAATTGGCAGTATAAAATTAAACATCTCTAAATATCTTATTGCATTTAATAGTTCCTGTCTATATCGCTCATTAGTAATTGTTGTGTTAATATTTGGAGAAACAATAGATTCTAATTTATTTTGCAAAACTTGTATAAAATAATCCATATTTATTTTATTCCTTAATGAAACTTCTACTATTTTATTATTTTTAAAATTTAAGTTATCTAAATCTAGTTTATTCTTTAAATCTATTTTATTTAACAAAATTATTGTATTATTATCAACTAAATCCAATATTTGTTTATTTATATTTAAATTATCAACTGAAATAACAAGTATTTTTAAATCCGCTAATTTTGCCATATCTATAGCCCTTTTTACACCCTCGCTTTCTATTGTGTCATTAGTATCTCTAATACCAGCAGTATCATATAAAACAACTGGTATTCCAGATATATCAAGGTTAACTTCTATTATATCTCTTGTTGTGCCGGCAATATTTGAAACTATAGCAACATCACGTTTTGACAAATAATTTAATAAAGTTGATTTTCCCGAATTTGGTTCACCAATTATTGCTATATGAAATCCATCCCTTATTTTCTCACCAACTTTATTGTCATTCAAATTTTTATTTATTTCATCTATTACACTCTTTATCTTTTCACTTATTTCATTTTCCAATTCTTTAGGTATTTCTTCTTCAGGAAAATCAATAAAAGCTTCTACTATTGACAGTATTTCAACTATTTTTTTTCTTAAATTATTATAAAAATTTGAATTCTTTCCTTGCAATTGATTTATTGCTAATCTATGCTGCAGTTCCGTTTCAGATTTTACTAAGTCTGCTATTGATTCAGCCTGCATTAAATCAATTTTTCCATTTAAAAATGCCCTTTTTGAAAATTCTCCTCTTTCAGCAAGCCTTACACTATCTATTGATAATAATATTTTTACTACTTTTGCTATTATATAGCTAGAACAATGCAAGTTTAATTCAACTATATCTTCTCCAGTAAAGCTATTGGGTCCCTTAAAATATATTACTAAAGCTTCATCCAATGGTTGATTTTTATCATCTTTTAAAACACAGAGAGTTGCTTCTCTGTGTTTTAACTGTTTTGTTATACCAAGTTTTTTTATACACTCATTAACTTTTTTGCCGGAAATTCTTATAACATAAATGCTACAATTTCCCTTTAGAGTTAATGGTGCAAAAATTGTATCTGCCATAACTATTTATTAACTATAGCTTGGCTATTTGTTGGTGCCATATTATCTGAAATTGCATTATTTTGTGCAGCATCAACCGCAGTAGGCTGTACTGGTTGTTGATTTTCCATTTGGCCATTAGGTTGCGTTTCAATCTGTAGATGCTGATTTGAATTATTTAATGTATCATCAGTTACTGGCTGATTGTCTAAAGAATCACTATTAATTATTACAGTATGTTGTTCATTATTATTAAAATCTTGAGATGGCTGCATATTTTCCATATTGTTTGAATTAATTTCAGCATCATCTATATTGTCCATAGGTTGAACAACTTCAATATCAACATACTCTGGAGCTTCAATATTTTTAACATCATTTTTTTCTTCTTCTGTTAAAGGTGCATTATTATCAACATCATGATTGTCAACAACTCTGTAAAGCTCTTCTTTTGCATCATTAAATGATTTATCTATTTCATTTTCAATATTTATTTCATCATCATTTAAATTGCCAACATTACCTTTAAAAGAATCTGAAAATTTAACTCCTAATGCAAATGCAAAAGCTAAAATAATAACAAATAATACAAATTTTAAAAACTTAACCATATTATACATTACAGATATTCTTTATTGTTTTTTAAAATAATTAATATTTTTTAAATTGCAAGAAATTATTGCAATATTTCTCAACTATTTATGACTTTCAGCATAGCGATATCTATAATAAATTTTTTATTTAAATAGTTATCTTGACTATAAAAATATTTTTTATAAAATTAAAAAAAGATTAAATTTTCTGTGGCATTTAATAGTAATTTATAAGATATTTTATGAGTAATTTTAAGTCAAAATTTTTGCAGGAATGCGAAGCTAGAGGTTTTTTAAACCAATGCACTAATATTGAAGAATTGGACAAACAATTATCTGAAGGCAAACCAGTTATAGCCTATTGGGGAACAGATCCAACAGGAGCTTCATTACACGTTGGCCATTTATTCTCTTTAATGATGATTAGACTTTTTCAAAGATGTGGAAATAAGCCAATAATCCTAATAGGCGGTGCGACTGGGCAAATTGGAGATCCAAGTGGAAAAGATAAATCTAGACCAATGATGAGCTTAGAAACTCTTAATAATAATAAAAACGGCATTAAAAAATCTATTGAAAAATTTATAAAGTTTGGAGATGGAGAAACAGATGCAATATTGGTTGATAATTATGATTGGTGGAAAGACACTAATTATTTGAATTTGCTAAGAGAGATAGCGCCACATATTTCTGTTAATAGGATGCTAACATTTGAATCTGTAAAACAAAGACTTGAAAAAGAAGACCACATGAGCTTCTTAGAATTTAACTATATGATTCTACAAAGTTATGACTTTTATCATCTATATAAAAACTATGATTGCACACTACAATTATGTGGTGGCGATCAATGGGGAAATGTTGTTGCAGGCGTGGAATTGGTTAGAAAATTACAGTATGTAGAGTGCGATGTTGAGAAAGGCAAAAGCACAAGAGTTTTTGGTTTTGCATCTCCACTAGGGC
>CALXXG010000168.1 GCA_944392625.1 uncultured Rickettsiales bacterium | reverse complement strand
AGAATATAGTAACTATCCGATTAATAGATTATCTATCTCCTTTATTTGTAAATAATGAGATATTTGAAGAAGCAATTAAACATAAAATAATACAAAAAGAAGTACAAAAAAAATTATTACTCGCAGCAATTCAATACAAAAAAACAAAAATTTATCAAAAATTAATAAAAAATTTAAAAAATTTAAATTTTTTAGCCGATGTTACTTTTTTAAAAAATGTAAATATAAAAATTAGCCCATTATCATTAGCTGTATCCTTAACAGATTATGATACAGTTGTAGATTTAATAGAAAACGGAGCAGATATAAATTATTCAGAGCATAATAATAGTGTACCAATAGCTTATATATTCAAATTGGACAATCAATTAAATCAAGAAGTAAAAGAAAATTTAATTAAAATAGTCATGGAATTTGTAAAACATGGAGTAAAAATTGATAATATGCATAATACTGATGTCTTTAATATAATATCAACTTTGCAAAAATTAGGCTTTGATTATAGTATCCTTGATTATATAATAGATAATACTCAAGAAATTGGCAATAAAATACAACGATTTGAAAATAGTTTAAATTATGATAAGCATAAAAATGACTATGAATATATAGAACTAATCAATAATTTTAAAAATGCAAAAAATTTTTATAATGGGTATAAAAATTATAAATGGCAATTACAACAAAATTTATATGAAGAAATTGAAAAACCTAATATGCCAATATCAAATCAGACTATAAAAGAATATAATTCAGAAAATAATAATGTAAATAATAGTAGTACATATTATAGGGATTTTGTAAAAACACAAAAAGAAAATAAAGATAAAGAACAGAGTATAGACAGCATAGATAATGTTGACTAATTTACTAAAAAACCTCTGTCTATAAATCAAATTATATAGAAAGATAGTATATTCATTTTACAAGCAATTAAGATATAATGCATTTCATTTTATCTTAATTTTATTTCTTTAATTCTTTTTCCAAATAGTTCAATTTTCCACTTTTCAAATAAGTCTTCCAACTTCTCACTGTCGGAAATATAAGAACTTAAATCCATTTTGTTTTGGACTAATTCTGGGTTTATCTCAAGTCTTTTACACTCGGATGTTATATAATCAGATATTTCTTCAAATTTCTGAATCATAACTTTATCTTTTAATTCAACTATATATGGT
The DNA here is from genome assembly GCA_944392625.1 of uncultured Rickettsiales bacterium. Classification (GTDB taxonomy): domain Bacteria; phylum Pseudomonadota; class Alphaproteobacteria; order Rickettsiales; family UBA1997; genus CALXSC01. The sequence goes on along the minus strand of CALXXG010000168.1, from coordinate 3,444 downwards.
TTTTCTTCTATATTATTTGAAATAACTTTATTATAAATCTTGCTATAGGCGTTTATAAATCTTCTTTTTAAAACTTTACTTTTGCTTAAAATTTCTTTATCATCTTTAAATATTTCATTGATTTCGTCTATAGTTTTTGGCTGTTCAGCAAGTAATGTTTTTAAAAAAGAGTCTGGAACTATTAAACTTTTAATTGTATTTGTCTGTATTGCTATTTCTTCTCTTAATCTGCACATACTTTTTATAGCATCCATATATATATTGGTTCTATTACCAAGCTTAAATCTCATCTTTCTCCAAGAATTTTTTATTATATTGTCCATCATATCGTGCCCATATCTTTCTTCCATATCCATTCTGTAATATTTAAAATTCTTATTTTTATCAAGTTTTTGAGCTAAAACAATATACATTTCAAGCAAATAGTCTACATCAGATGAAGCATATTCTAATTGTTTATCAGTCAAAGGCCTATTCATCCAATTTCCACATTGTATTTTTTTATCTTTTTTAACTATAATGCCAAGGGCATCCTTTATTAAATCAATGTAGCTTAAATTTGATTTCATGCCACAAAATTCAGCCATAATTTGTGTATCTTCAATAGAAGTTGGTATATTTCCAGAAATATGATATAAAGCTTCTAAATCTTGACTGCATGAATGAAATATCTTTTTAATCTTTTCATTAGACAGTATAGCAAAAAATGGTGTTAAATCTATGTTTTCAATAAGTACGTCAATAACACAATTCTTTATTATCTCGCCATTAAAAAAAGATAATTGTATAATTGATAAAGTTGGAAAATACTCTTTTTGTTTTGTAAATTCAGTATCAATAGCTATAATATTTGTTTTTTCTTTTATTTCATTACAAATATTAATTAAATCTTCATCGTTATCTATATAAAACATGATTTTATCCCAACATGCCCAATGCTTCTTTATAAGTCTCAGTTAACTGTTCAAGTTCAACTCTTTTATCGGAATCCATTTTTCTTAAAGATATTATCCTTCTTAATGCTTTAGTATCAAAACCAAAGGCTTTAGCCTCCTTATATACATCAGAAATCTGTCTTGATAATTCTTTTTTTTCTTCCTCAAGATGTTCTATATTTTCAACAAATCTTTTTAATTTTAAATTAACACTTTCTCGCGCTTCTTCTTGCATAATCAATTTATAAATATTAATAAAGTAAATTTAATAATAACTAACAAAATTGCAAGCTTTTTATCAAAACTTTTCAGATAACATAAAAATTAACAAAAAAAACACTCCAAAATACATAGCTGTAGAAAGGTCAAAATACACCTTTGCGAAATATGCAACAATCAAAGCTATAAGAAACATTACTTCTGGCAACATATCTTTACCCCCATATTTCATAAATAGCAATAGCTGACGCCACTGATACATTTAAACTTTCAACTGCATTTTTCATAGGTATTTTGACTAATTCATCACAATTTTTCTTAACAAGTTCTCTAATTCCCCTCCCCTCATTTCCAAGTACTAATGCAAGATTTTTGTTATCATTTATAGTATCAATCTCTGTGTAAGCCTCTCCATCAAGTCCTATAACAAAATATCCAACCTTTTTTAAATCTTTTATGGCATTATTTAAATTTACAACTTCAATCAGGTTTACAACTTCGTTTAATCCAACAGAAGTCTTGGCAACAATTGGAGTATCTTTTACAGAATTATAACTTGTCACAATTATATTTTCAATCCCGAAAGCAACAGCAGTTCTAATTATAGCTCCTAAATTATGTGGATCTAATATTTGATCTAATATCAATAATTTAGGTAATTCTTTCATACAATCTAAACTATTAATAAAATCATCAAAAGACAACTTTTGTTTTTGCCCAACAAAAGCTATATATCCCTGATGATTTTTTTCTTGATATGGAAAAATACTGTTTAACTTATCACTATCAACAAAATGTAAAATTCCATTGTCAACACTAGCATTTTCTTTTGCTAATATATTAAAAAATTCTTGTTTATTCTTATTAAGAATATAAATTTCATAAATTTTTCTTTTTTTAGACTTTATAATAGAAAATAATGGATGCTTTCCATAAATCAAAATTTTATTAGAAAAGCAACCATTATTTATATTTAAAGACTTTTTCTTTATAGATTTCATTAATTTTATTAATTTTTACTATCTTCTTGCTCAATTACAATTTCTTCAACATTTTTATTTTCTTCAGAATTTAAATTATTAGGAGCTTGTAAATCAATCTTAAACTCAACATCAGCATCTTTTGTTAAAGAAACTAAATAATCCTGAATTGCCTGTTGCTGTAATCTTTGTCTAATATTTTCTTTAACTTCTTCAAAAGGTAAAAATTGAGCTGGTCTAGCATCTTCAACCTTTATTATATGCCATCCATATTGAGTTTTTACAGGTTTTGAAATTTCTCCAATCTTCAATATAAATGCCATATCACCAAACTCAGGCACAAGTTCCTCTTTCAAAACATAGCCTATATCGCCACCATTTTCTCCACTGACTGTATCAATAGATTTTTGTCTAGCAATTCTTTCAAAATTTCCAGTTCTTAAAACACTCCTTCTAACTCTTTCAATTTCATCCTCATTTTCAACAAGAATATGCTTTATTCTTCTTTCCTCTTTACCTTCTAAATTTCTCACCAATCTATCATATTCTTTTTCAACATCCTCATCCGTAACTTTAGAATAAATATTGTCGTTTAAATATTTTTCTCTTATTAATCCATTTCTATAATTATCAACAAGTTTTTTAATCTCAGGATCTTTTTGATACTTTAATTTTTTTGCATCTTGATCTATTTGGTTATTAACAACAACTTCCAATACCATAGCCTTCAATACATTTTCCGGCAATTGTTCAATAGTAATACTTTGACCATTAGAAGTTAATGAATTAATCCTATCAGTCAAGTCCCCTTCATACACGACAAAACCATTAACCGATGCAATAGCTCTGCCCTCATGACTGCGTCTTTTTACAATTATTAGATCATACAGAAATAGTATAACCAATAAAATAAACAAAACAGCTATAATAATCAAATAACTTTTTCTTCTTTTATCAATATTTTCCATTTTCCTTTTAATTAAATTAATCTAATACTTACACATTTTAAATAAATATTTTATTTTATCAAGATATTTTATACATTTTAAATATTTTTTTAAAAATTTACTTACAACAATTAAAGCGCAAATATTAATGTTTATATCAAAAATTGCCAAATTTATACAATTTTAATACAGCATCATCACAAATTAACAATAACCATTAAAAAAATAATTACCTCTTCCAATTACTACTTTTTCTACTAATGTCGCTTAATTTAAAAAATCTAAACCATTTTCATATTAAAACTACCTTTTTACACAGTTTATTATCAGTCTCACCTATATTTATTAATTCAACGTCTATAT
>CALXXG010000167.1 GCA_944392625.1 uncultured Rickettsiales bacterium | reverse complement strand
TTATATATAGTAAAAATATATTAATAATTAATGTATATAATAAATGCAAGGTATAAAGTATAATAATTGCATACAGTATTTTAGTATTAAAAATAAAAAATCAGGATTTTCTCTTATAGAACTTTCTATTGTTCTTATAATAATAGGTTTGCTTGTGGCGGGTATTACGGGAGGACAGAGTTTAATAGAATCTGCTAAAATAAGGGCATTTATTAATGAGTTAAATGGCTATAAGACTGCAATAAATACATTTTATTTAGCAAGAGGAAGATTGCCTAGCGATAAATATAATAAGGGATGTTTTGGTTATGGCGAAAATGCTGATAACTTTAAATGTGGGGTTTCTCTTGAACAATCCTTTGAAGAATTATATGATGAGGGAATACTTGATTTTGATGCAAAATCCTGTAAAGGTGGTGATGATTGTGATGGTATTAATATGCCAGAATCTAAAATCTTTAAAGACGGTATATATGAATATAATGATTCTGCCTATTATTATTGGAGTGACTATTATTTTGGACAAGGTATAAATCTGCTAGTTTTCAATCCAAAATTTTATGAAACGTTTGATTATAAAATGGCAGAAAGAATTGATCAAAAAATTGACGATGGACTTGCTGCAAAGGGAAATTTAATAACAGTTCTTGGCCTTTACAATGATGTAGATGGTGAATATGAAGACCTTAATGATTTTGACTGCAGCGAAAATACGCAAGCATGTGCAGCCTATATACTTTATTTTAAACTAGATGTCTAGATATAAATTAAATTATTTATATAAGGCTAATATGCTAAATATTTTCTTGACAATAATAATAAAAAGCTTATTAATTAACTTATATTAATAATAAACATTTATTTAAAAAAATGACTTTAGAAAGTTTTTTTAATCCTAAAAGTGTAGCGGTTGTTGGTGTTTCTGAGAACCCTGCAAAATTGGGTGCGTTAGTATTTAAAAACTTACAAGATGCTGGTTTTAAGGGAAAACTTTACCCTGTTAATCCTAAAAATGCTGGACAAGTTTTATATGGTGAAACTTGCGTTGCAAGTGTTAAAGATATTAAAGAACCTGTTGATTTGGTTGTGGTTGTTGTGCCTGCAAAGTTCTGTTCTGCAACAGTTGACGATTGTATTGCGAATAAAACTAAAAATATTAGTATTATTACAGCAGGTTTCGCTGAGACAGGAAATAAAGATTTAGAGGCTGAAATTGCTAAAAAATGTATAGACAATGGCATTAATTTATTAGGCCCTAACTGCTTAGGTCATATCTCTACATTCAATAATTTAAACGCTTCATTTGCTGACGGTTTCCCTGCAAAAGGAAATGTTACTTTCATTTCTCAATCAGGTGCCTACTGTTCTGCAATGTTGGATTGGGCTGAGAAAAAAGGTATTGGCTTTTCAAACTTTATCTCAATTGGAAACAAGGCCGTAATGGGTGAAGATAAATTGCTTGATGCTTTAAAAAATGATCCACATACAACAGCTTTTGTATTCTATCTTGAAAGCTTGAAAAATGGCAAAAAATTTTTAAAAGTTCTAAAAAAAGTTTCAAAAAAAAAACCTTGTGTTATTATGGAACCTGGAAAATCAAAGAAAGCACAGGCTGCATCTTTATCCCACACAGGAAGCTTGGCTCCTAACTATAGAGTTTTAGAAATTGCCATTGAAAGATCTGGTGCAATTCAAGCCCATAATACAAGAGAATTATTTGGTTTGCTAGAAGTTCTACAATATGCTCATCACCACAATTTTGATGGACAAATCGCTGTTTTGACAAATGCCGGCGGTGTTGGCGTTTTAACAAGTGATTTATGCGAAGATAACGGTTTAGACTTAGCTAGACCAAGCGAAGCTACAATTGAAAAATTAAAGGCCGCTTTGCCTGCTGAAGCAGCATTTGGAAACCCTATTGACGTAATTGGGGATGCAAAAGCTGATAGATACGAAGTTGCATTAAAAATACTTTGTGAAAGCGGAGAGTATAAGAATATTCTAGTTCTCTTAACTCCACAAATGGGAACTGATGCAAAAGGAACTGCTGAAGCTATAGTAAAAATCTATAAGGAATTTCCTAATATAAATATATTTGCTTCATTTATTGGCGGAAGAAGAGTTCAACCAGGTGTTGATATTCTTAATGAAAATCACATTGTTAATTTTGAATATCCAACAGACGCAACCACCTTACTCGGCTTGCTAAAGGCTCAAATGAAGTTTAAATCTTTAAACACTGTTGAAGTTAAAGTAAACGAAGTTCCTGCAGATATCAAAAAAGCAGTTCAAGAAGCTAAAGAACAAGGTTTAGCATCATTACCTCAAAATGTAGTCAACATGATTATGGACCACTATGGCATTGATTATCCTAAATCTGGCAACTTTACAGATAAAGCAAAAGCTTTAGAATTTTGCAAAACTTTATTCCCTAAACCAGTTGTATTAAAATTATCAGCTCCTGATGCTTTACATAAAACTGAAATGAAAGGTATCTACTTAAATGTTGATGATGAAGCTAAATTCAACGAAGGTTGGGAACGCTTAATGGGTTCAATCAAAAAATTTGACCTAAAAGGCGCAAGTATTCTCATTCAAGAAATGATTACAAAATCTACTGAAACAATTATTGGTGTAAATTCTGATAAGAACTTTGGTAGAGTTATGGTGTTCGGAACTGGCGGTATCTACACAGAAATCATGAAGGATACGACATTGAGAATTTTACCAGCCAATGATTTTAACGAAATGATCAAAGAAACAAAAGTTGGTATAATTTTAAATGGTGTTAGAGGCGAAGAACCTAAAGCTGTTAAACCTTTAGCTGAAACACTCGCTAAAATTCAACAGGTTGTTCTTGAAATTCCTGAGATTACAGCCATTGACGCCAACCCTGCCCTAATCACAAAAGATAGAGCGGTTGTTGTTGACTTCAAAATGTTATTGAAATAATTATTTAAAGGCTCCTATTAATTAAATAGGTGCCTTTTTTGTATCTCTAAAACCCCCAGTTAGACTGGGGGTTCAGTTTAGCTTTAGCGATGAGACAATACGACGTAGTCGCATTCCATTTTGTTTTTATTATTATTTTTGGTTTATTCTTGTAAAAATAC
>CALXXG010000166.1 GCA_944392625.1 uncultured Rickettsiales bacterium | reverse complement strand
ATTTCACAATTATTAATCTTATTAAAATCCTCTTTACTTAAATACTTTAATGTCTCATATAATAATGGTTCATTATTATTATTTTTTTTAATCAAATGATTGGCATTTATATACATATTAATATACAATTGAATTGTTAACACAATTCAATGGTATATTAATATTTTTAAAAAGCTATCTTTTTTTGACAATCTCGTATTTTTATAGTCAAGCTATAACTCATAATACTTTAACAGTTCATCCAATTCTATTTTAGCAAATGTATTTTTATAGTCAAGCTATAACTGAACAATCCCGCTATAATTCTATGAACAAATTTTAGCAAATATATTTTTATAGTCAAGCTATAACATCGGTCAGACAGTGTCTGGCGAATTCACAATTTTAGCAAATATATTTTTATAGTCAAGTTTGACTTTATATAAATTGATATTAATTTATTTTTTTGTCTTTCTTTCTAGATCTTTTCTGAATATTTTAGAATATCTTTCTATTTCTTTCTCGTCTTTAATATCCCTATAAAGCTCTTTTTCTAAATCTTTTTGAATTTCCAATTCTTCTTTTGTTAATATTTCTTTATTTTTCTTCATTTTTTGCTCCTTTTTAAATTTATATTTATAGTTAAAATAAACAATTGATTAATATCGTTTAGTTGTTCTATTTATTTAATATTTTATTCTTTATTTCTTTTTCAAAATCTTCTTTTAATAATATGTAGGGTTTTACGCCTAAGATTTTTGCGATTTCTTCTATTCTGTTCAATGAAATTACTTTGCTGCCGCTTTCTATTGCACTTATGTAGGATTGGTTTACGTTCATCTCGTTTGCAAGTTCTTCTTGCGTGATGGACATTAATATCCTTATACATCTTATATTTTTTGATACTAGTGCGTTTAGATTCATGTGTTGGTTTTTTGTTTAATATAAATAATAAAAAATTATCAAAAAGTTATTGACAAATACTTATAAGTAATTAATTATTACCTATAGGTAATAAAAAATACTATTTAAGTGAGAGTTGTTATTTTTAACATAGGTAATAAATTAGAGGTGGATTTTGTAAATTGTTTAATAGATAGGGGGTATTATGTATATGGTTTGCTGAAAGATGCAAGCTTGTTCTCATTAATAAAAAATCCATTGCAGTTTGAGAGTGTAAATATTAATCCTATAGAACGAAATATGATTGATAATTTTATTGTAAAAATCAACCCAAAATTTATTTATTTTTTTTCTAATCAATTATTACGAGAAAATTCTTTTGAAATACCTGTTTATAATATGTTGGAAAATGGTTTGTCTGTGTTGTATTTACTAGAAACTATTAAAAATATGAATTCTGTTGAATTCGTGCGGGTATTGGATATTGATGATAAAAATAGTCTATTTTATCCAAAAAACCCATATGAAACGGCTTTGATGTATTCCTATAATATGGTTGAAACATATAGAGAGTCCTATGGTATTAATTGTTCAAATGCATTTTTTAAAGATTTTATTAATAATTTTGTTGAGATATGAAGATAATTGCGTCTTTAACAAGTTATCCGGCAAGAATTGATGCTGTTTATTTAACTATAGAAAGTATATTAAATCAAACTTTAAAACCGGATGAAGTCATTTTATGGTTGGCAAAAGATGAGTTTAAGGATGATAATGAATTGCCTAAAAATCTAACCGATCTTACTAAACGTGGTCTTACTATTAAATGGTGTGATAAAAATTTAAGATCTTTTAATAAGTTGATACATAGTTTAAAAGAATATCCAAATGATATAATAATAACTTTTGATGATGATACTATATATGATAAGGATTGCGTAAAATTACTATATAACGGCTATTTAAAATATCCAAATTTTATTCAGTGTCATAGGGCATTAAAGATAACTTCTAGAAATGGTGAAATTCTTCCATATAATGATTGGATTTGGGGTATAAATAGTAAAGATACTGTGCCATCCTATAGCAATTTCTTTACTGCTTGTAATTCAGTATTGTATCCTCCTAAATGTTTTTACAAGGATATTTTTTGTGATAATATATTTTTGAAGTTATGCCCAAGAGAAGATGACGCATGGTTTTGGGCAATGGCTGTTCTTAATGGCACAAAAATTAATGTTGTGGAAGACAATATAACATCACAAGTTATGAATCAAAAAGCATCACAAAAATATGCGCTTTATAAAACCAATGTTTATGAAGAACAAAACACTGCACAATTAAAAAATATTATAGAATGTTATCCGGAAATTTATCACAAAATTATTGCTTGCTGTGTTGAAAAAATGTCAAATAATAATAAAAATCAAGAAAAAAAATCAATTAAGACAATAACTAGAATAAAATTATTTTTTATACCACTTTTAAAGGTTATAAGAAAAAACAGTAAAATAAGAATAAAATTATTAAATATTATTCCATTTTTTGAAAAAAAAGAATTAAACCATAGAACAAAAATTTTTATATTAGGGGTTAAAATTTTGACAATAAAAACGAAGGAGCGTAATGAACAATAATCATATACCAATATTTTTAGCCGCTAATAATGATTATGCTCCATTTATTGCAACTACTATAGCCAGCATTTGTTATAATACTAAATCTTTCATAGAATTTTATATACTTGATAGCAATATAAGTTCATTTAGTAAAAAATTAATAGAGTCTTTAAAAGAAAAATTTAGCAATTTTTCAATAGAGTTTATAAAAATTGATTTTAATAAATATTTTAGTAATTTTAGAATTGATACCCAGTGGTCATTGGATTTATATTCAAGATTTTTAATACCAGATTTAAAACCAAATTTAGATAAGATAATTTATCTTGATGTTGATGTGCTAGTATTTAATGATATAACTAAATTATATAATTTAGATTTATCTAATTATGGCTTGGGTGCTGTTCAAGATTTATATGCATGTATTGATCATAGATGTGATCTTTATTTAACTAATCCAAAACAATATTTCAATTCTGGAGTTTTATTAATTAATTGTGATTATTGGAGAAAAAATAAGATACTTGATAAACTGTTTGAAATAGAAAAAAAATATAAAAATAAATTAATTTTCTTTGATCAGGACCTATTAAATATTTGTTTTAATGATAACTATAAAATATTAGACTATGAATATAATTTACAGACAGAACAAATATTTAGATTTGATAATTTAAATAAACAAGAGGTTTTGGGTATTAAAAAAGCTTCAGAAAATCCATGTATTAGACATTTTTCTTCTCGTAAAAAACCTTGGATTTGCAGCTCAATTAGAATTGATGAAAAAATATTTAAAATACCGCATCTTAATGAGTTTTGGTTTTTTGCAAAAATGACACCATTTTATGAGGGTATGCTAAATAATTTTATAGTCAATATCGCTATTTCGGATGCTAAAATAAATAATGTAGCTATTGAGAAAAATATATCAAATTATATTAAAAGGATTAAATTGTTTAATATAATTCCAATTATAAAGCTAAAGAAAAAGAACAACAAGATCAAAGTTTATTTATTTAATTTTATACCAATTTTAATAATTAAAGAAAGAGTTAAATAATGAATAAAAGTTTGTGTAATTTTTTTGCTGCTTTTATTGCTAATAAAGAGAAGAGGGATAGTTTTAGAAGAAAAAATATCCGTAAAAAAATTAATATTGAAGAAATATATTATCAAACTACAAATATTACTGGCAAATTTTCTAAAATTGTTGATGAAATAATTTTAATAAGGGAAAAATTAGAAAATATTTACAAATTAATAGAAAACAATAGACAGTTAAATAAAGTTTATTATAGAGAAAAATTTTTATGTTATAAAAATGTAGAAAAAATACTTTCATTAAAGGATAAATATAAAGGTCAAAAATGTTTTATAATTGGAGGCTCCCCATCTTTAAAACAATTGGATTTAACAAAATTGAATGGTTGTGATTATAAAATATTTACTGTTGGCAGAGGATATAAGCTAAAGGATTTTGGATTATTGCATTCTGACTTTCATGTTGTTAGCGATATGACCGGCTATTCTGAAATATTAGACGAATTGGATGAGGACTACTCGGATATATTTTTTTCCTATTGTGGAATTGATTTTGCTAACAATGTAAAAGAATTAATTTATTTTGACTATTTTGAGGCACCAATAAATATGGACAAACATTATCAAAGTGATTTAACTAGGCCATTGTTTCATTGTGATACTGTAATTGATTTTGCTTTGCAGATAGTTACCTATATGGGCTTTAAAGACATATATTTTATTGGAGTTGATTTAGATTTTGATAAAAATTCAGGACATATCTATAAATCAACAGATGGCGAAAACAAAAGGCAAATATCTCATTCAAAAAACAGAAATCTTTTTATGTTATCAAGTTTTGAGTTTGCAACAAAATACTTGAAAGATAAAGGCATAAATTTATATAATGCTTCGCCAAGCGGTATATTGGATTGTATGCCAAGAGTTAATTACAATGATTTATTTAATAATAATTAGTTTTAAAAATGTTTTTTACAAAAAAATATAAAAGAAAGATTAAAAATATAGAGGCGAATTTAAACGAATTAAATTCAAAGTTTAATATTTTTAGATGCCAGTTTGAAAAATCTTTTGAGTTTAATAGAGATTTTGATAAATTTTTAATAGATAATGCAAAAGAAAGAATGGATGCAAATAGAATAGATCTCTTTGACTTAAAAAGATGTGAATTTCATAGAGATAGATATAGACTTGCTTGTGAATATACTGAGAACAAGGTTGTTTTAGATATTGCTAGCGGCACTGGCTATGGCGCTGATATTTTATATAAATTAGGAAGGGCTAAGAAGGTTTATGGAGTTGAAATTAACAGGGATGCCGTTGACTATGCCAATACTATTTATGGATCTGAATTTGTGAAGTATATACAAGGATCTATTTTGAATATACCATTTGATGATAGCTTCTTTGATGTTTTAACCTCTTTTGAAACTATAGAGCATGTTAATGATGAAACCAAACAAATAGAAGAAGTAAAGAGAGTATTAAAAAATAATGGACTTTATATAATTAGCACACCAAATGATTGGGATAATTCAAATAATGAATTTCATGTCAGAGACTATAATTATGAATCAATAAAAAAATTAATTTCTGATAATTTTGAGATTATTAAGATATATAATCAAAATTCTGGTTCTATTGGAAAAAAAGAAAATCATGATATGCCAAGAATGATATATGCCACAAATGATAATAACTATAGAACAGCAGAATGTTTTATAATTGTTGCTAGAAATAAAAAATAGATTATTAATAAACTTTTAGTATTATGGAGAAAATTATAGATGATTTAAAACTTAATGAAGTTCCTGAATTTAAGCAAATTAGACTTGAGACTACTAATATGTGTGGCTATAACTGCTTTTGCTGTCCAAGATCAAAGATGACTAGAAAGCAAGGCATTATGCCAATTGAAGATCTGAGTCTTGTATTGCAAAAACTTGATTATATTAAATATTTTTGTATTTTTATGCTTCATGGTTATGGCGAAAGTTTGATTGTAAAAGATTTGCCAGAAAGAGTAAAAATGATAAAAGATATGAAACCAAACTTTTCTACATTTATTATATCAACATTAGGATACGATGTTGAAAAGTTGTGGGGGGGGGGGCTTTATAAACTATTTAATAGCGGATTAGATTCTATGAATGTTAGTTTGTATGCCTACACGAAGGAAGATTATGCTATTTTGCATGGCAAAGATAGTTTTGATATTGTGAAGGAAAATTTAAAAACTGTTGCTCAGTTGATGAAGACTTTTAATTTTAAATTAAAAATTCAATTGGACGATTTTGGAGAATTAGCTCCTAAAAATTGTCAAAAAGGACATGATAAAAAGCAAAAAGATTTTATAGATTTTCTTTATGCTATTGGTTTTTCAGAGGAAAATATACAATATCAAAAACTGCATAATTTTGGAAGCGGTTTTGATGATAAAACTATACATAAGAAAGATGTTCCATGTTCAATTTGCTGGGGGTGTAGAAAAGAACATTTATGCTTGACTTGGGATTTAAATGTTATTCCATGTTCCTATGACTATAATGCTGATTTTATTTGGGGAAACATAAAAAATCAATCTCTTGAGGATATTTTTAAATCTGAAAGCAGAATGAAATTTATAAAAAATTTATTAAATTTTGATTTAACACATCAAAAAATGTGCAATGGATGTTTTTTTAATAAAAATGGCAATTTTGATAAAGAATATGAAATAATTAAAGAATATACTAATAAATTTAAGGAAAAAAATGAACAATAATGAATTATGCAATGAAACACTTACAGAACAGTATAAAATATTGTATAAAAATAATAAAAATTATTATAAAGGAAGATTATTTTTATTGGATGAAATTAAATTGGTTATAGATTACTTAAAACCAAGAATTGTTTTAGATTATGGATGTGGCGAAGGCGCGATTATAAAAGAACTTATGGATATATATCCAGAAATAAAATTTTATGGCTATGATCCAGCTATACCAGGTTTAGATACAATACCGGTTGAAAAAGCTGATCTTGTTATTAACACGGATGTATTGGAACATATACCAGAAGATATTCTACCGAATGTTGTTGAAAAAATATCAAAAATTTCTCAATATGCATTTTTTAATTTGCACCATGCAAAAGCTTCTACTGTTTTGCCAAATGGAGAAAATGCACATTGCACTATAAAAGATAGAAGATGGTATGAAGAATTATTTAGAAAATATTTTGGATATGTTGATATGGAAGACGGCAGATATGATGTCAACAGTGTATGCTTTACGTTTTTTATGCCTAACGAATTAAAAAGACATTATTATAATATTATTGGTAGAGAAAATCTTGAAATGAAGATTGATAATCTATTAAGGCTTATTGATATTAACGGAACAAACATCAAGATTGATGAAGCGCTGAAAATCTTGAAAAAGAAACGTAAGAATAAAATAAAAAAATTCTTTTCCAAAATATTTAAAAAACACAATAATAATTAAAATTTTAAAATAGCAAATAGTGTTTATTATGATTAAATGTTGAAATTATAAAAAATTGTGATATTTTTTATTTTGTGTAAAAAAATATATCGCATGAAAGAATATAAAATTTTAACTCAAAAAGATAAATGGTTTTCAAAAAAGTTTGATCCAGAAACTTTGGAAAAAGCTTTAAATGACTATGCTGAACAGGGTTGGAGAGTTGTATCATCCACATCCGGATCTTTTGTTGGTTTTTTTACTGGAAATAGGGAAGAAATAGTTATTATTTTGGAAAGAGACAAATAAATGCGTATAACAAAATATAAGGATATTTATTTTATAGAAAATAATGTTGATAATTTTGGCAAAAGATCAATAAAAGATATAAATGTTGATATAGACGGCATGTTTTGCAATAGTCAATTAAAATCTTTAGGAGATGTTAAAGAAAAAATGTATAATATTGCAAAAAGATACAATGGAAATGCTATAATAAATTTTAAATATGGACAGAAGAGTACTTTCTTAAAGTCTATATTTGGACTAGATGATGTTTGCTGGTATGGTAAAGGTTTGCTTATGTTTTTTGGAGATGATGAGATTAGAGAATTGCTATTAAATAATAAAGATTAATTTATTTTATAATTATTAAAAATGTGTATTCTTTAAATCTTGTTTATAAAATTATTGATATTTAATATTAGCAATATAAATTTAAACTAGAAAATAATTTTGTGAAAATATGAATAAATTTATTGATTTTTTTAAAACAAAGCTAAATTTAAACACTGATAAAAATTCTATCTACGCATCCCCTTTAAAAAGATTTTTTGCTGGTTGTATTGATGCTTTTATAATATTAATTGTTTTTAATATTATTATAAACGTCGCCAGCTATTATGGATTTGATATTCAAATGTATACAAATGAAGTTGTAACAGTGAATAAGGGTACCGGTGATGAAAAACTAGAATATATAGAAAAAGTAAATATGGAATCTATTTATATATCTTTGGGAATTTCTGTAGTTTATTATACTTATTTTTTATCTTCAAAAAAACAAGCAACAATTGGAAATCAAATTTTTAAAATTATGGTTATAGATACAAAAAAAGCCAAAGTTTCACCATTAACTGCATTTATAAGATATGTGGCCTTTTTGCTTAATAATAATTTAATGGGACTTGGCTATTTGTTGTATTTTTTTACAAAAGATCATTGCTTTTTGCAAGATCTTTTGTCCGATACGAGAGTTATAAATGTAAAATAGCTAATTAAACTTGTAGAGTGAGTTATTGTAAACACAAACAATATCACCACCGCTTCTTAGGGTGAATTGACCAGCTACTTGTTCTATTACAACGTACTCTTCAACAACCCTAAAGTTTACCAATGTTTCATAACCTTGATCGTTTACGGCAAATATTGCAGGAATTTCTGCATTGTTTGTTTTAAATTCCATATAGGTGAATACACCGTCATCAAATACTTTTATTGGGGCTATTGAAGGCGTGCCGGCAAACTCATAGTTAAAATTATATTTACTTAAATCAGTAAGATCTGGATAATCATCTCTTCTTTCTTTTACATTAAATTTTACTATATTTTTGTCATCACTTGATGGATAAACGAATTTTATAAAAAATGGAATATCGTTTTCATCAACATTATCTGGTTCCATTGCATCCAATTCAAAATAATAGGTTCTTTTATTTGAAAATATTGTCATCGTAGTTTGAGGATATGAACCTACTGGTTTTAAAAATAATTTATTTCCTAATACGGATGTTAGCCATGGAGTAGGATCACCCATTGAAATTGTTTGCAATGTTTCTCCTTCTTCAAATTCTATATAGGTTTGGTTTAAATAATAACCGACATATCTATAAACATCATTTGGGTTGTATACATAAGTTTTAAATCTTTTTTCTCGTCCTAAAGATCTAGGCATTTGCAC
>CALXXG010000165.1 GCA_944392625.1 uncultured Rickettsiales bacterium | reverse complement strand
TTAAGAACTAAGGGCATAAACCACTTTAAACACAACTTGCAACTTTTATACAAAACTCAAAAATTAAGAGGTGGTAAAAATCGAAAATAAATTTGAAAAAATCCCAAAAAGAAAAAACATCAAAAAGGAAAACTAGTGTTGCACCTGTTCAAAAAATACCAATAAGAGTTTTATATAAAAAAGTGGGACAAGTACCAGAAGTCAAAATTATTAATAATGTATCTAAACTAAAGAAAAGTATTGTTAAAAACAACCTTGAAATTATACCTTATGAAACTGTTTATATTATCTGCCATAACAAAAAATTAATGAAATATATGAAACCTAATATATTTTTACCATTAAAAAGAATTGCAGGAGATTTTATTTTACTTAATATAGATAGGAAAAAGCGAAAATTTAAAAGTCTTTCACAAGAAGATATTATATGGTATACAAAAGTCTTAATAAATAACGCTCCAATAAATACATTTAAAAAAGTAAATATAGCTAAGATGAATAATATACAAGATATTTATGAAAGAGGGTTTGAAGATAATAGAAAAACTAAATCTAATAATTTTGAAAAAACTTTAATAAATGTACTTACCAATTTAGAATTAGTTTCAGCTATGATATTAAAAAATATTAATTCTAAAAAATAAAGAAATAGAAAGATAAGGAGATACCCAAAATGAGTGAAGTAAATGAAAAAATAAATACAAATATAATTGATACAGAGGAAAAAGAAAACTTAAAAGAAAAAGTTGTAATAAGTTATTTAAACAAACTAAAAAATCCATTTGTAATGTTGTCTGTTTCAGATGTTTCAAAGGATTTACATATCGGAATAAATCAAGCTTATGACCTATTTAAACAAAAGGATTTTCCAACAACTTCAATAGGTAAAAGAAAAACTGTCACTTTAGCCTCTTACCTATTGTGGAAAATGAATAAGAAAGGTTGTGAATAATATGGATATAAAAGGAAGTAGTGAAGGCTCAATATATTTTAATAAACAAAGAAAGAATTGGATTGCTCAATATTATGAATATGATATAAAAAAAGACAAAGTAATAAGAAGAACTAAAAGTTTTAAAACTGATGTGGAAGCAAAAAAATTCTTAAATACTATTATGTATCAAAAAGAAAATCCACTTTATATAGAGCATAATGGTATACCACTATCTGAAATATTAAAATCTAATTTAAAATTGAAACTTGATACTAATCAAATTGGAGCTGCACAACACGGTAGAATTTTACATTCAATAAAGCAATTAGAAAAATCACCTATAGGAAATAAAAATATTGATAAAATAACATCAGATGAAATACAGTCATACTTAAACTCACTTAAAGATTTAAGTAATTCAATGATTGAAAAAACATACCAACAATTAAATAGAGCATTTAAAATTGCAATAAACAAAGGATATATAATGAAAAATCCCATGGCTGATGTTATTAGACCTAAAAGTAATAAAGATGATAAAGTTGTACGAGCTTTGACTGTAGAAGAACAACAACAGTTCACAAATTGGTTAATAAATAAACCTGTAAATGAATTTAAATATAGAAATGTTTATCTACTACAAATGTATACAGGGTTAAGAGTTGGTGAAGTTTTAGCTCTTACTACACATGATATTGATTTAAGAAACAAAAGAATAGATATACATAGAACTTTAACAACTGATGAAAAAGGTCATATTATAATGGGAAATAAAACAAAATCATATGCTGGTAAAAGAATTTTACCTATCCCAGACTTTCTTTATCCTTATATAATAGAACAAATGCAAATTGCAAATAATCAAAAAAATAATGATGAAAAATTGCTTTTCAAACCTGATAACAGTCAATATTGCAGACGTTCTACTATAAATAATGAACTTAAACGAATTCTAAAAAAAGAACTTGGTATTACTGATATTTCAAGTCATTCTCTTAGACATACTTATGGTACTAGATGTATTGAAAGTGGTGTGGCTCCTGTTGTAGTTCAAAGGTTAATGGGACATAAAGATATTAGTGTTACTTTAAATACATATACATCCGTCTTTGATAAATTTAAAGAAAGAGAAATTGACAAAGTTAATCAATATTATTTAAATGAAAATTTAATAGGAAATAATTTAATTAGTGAAAAAAATGATATTGGAAATGAAAAATAATTAATAAAAATTATACACTCACTCAACAAAAAAATCTTATATAATCCTTGGTATTACTTGTTTTTGAAATTTTCCTATTTTTATTTTTCAAAAAATTAGCATACACTCACTCAACAAAATACATTTTTTAGCAATTTTAAATTCTAAAAATATTAATTTGTTGAGTGAGTAGTTGAAAAAATAAAAAATTAATATAAATTAAAAATTGTGAAAAAGCCAATAAAATAAAGTGTTTCAAGTGATTATAAAAAAATTAAAAATATTTTTAGTGAAGAGCAATAAAAAACGCTGAAATTGTATTATTTTCAACGTTTTAGCCGATTTTTCGGTGGCTGGGCTGGCTAGATTCGAACTAGCGCATGCCAGAGTCAAAGTCTGGTGCCTTACCGCTTGGCTACAGCCCAATATATATGGGGTGGAAGATGGGACTCGAACCCACGGTCTCCAGTGCCACAA